>JARRLJ010000386.1:0-3318 GCA_037387025.1 Gemmatimonadales bacterium | reverse complement strand
ACTACTTGTACATCACTAACTTACGGTGGCACGCAGTGCTGGCCAGACCCCGCGAGTCCACCATTCGACGCTTCAACCCCCCGATTCGACACTTCAACCGGACGATTCGAAGCTTCGACTCACCGATTTGACACTTCGCGTCAACAATTCGACGCTCGGTGTCACCCATTCGACGCTTGGGGCACTACGATTCGCGCAACCAGCCTCGATTCGAAGCTTCAAGTCGCCGACTCGAAGCTCCATTCCCACGGTTCGAAGCGCAAATCGACCATTCGAAGCTTTGAGGAACCCACCCGAAGCTTCGGATCGCCGGTTTCACGCCGCAGTTGAATGGTCTAGAGTGCCTTAGCGGCCGGATCCAACGTGAGGCAGGAAGGACCCATCTGTTGCGACTCTGCTCGACGCCTCGGCCTCACTATTTGGTGCCGGCAGACGAACGCTTGATGCATGAAATCGTGCGAACCATCATCACTGGACACCGGAGCAAAGACCAACCTGGGCTCACGCAGCATTCAATCTCGAGAAAAACTCTCCCGCACTGCCCGGCCGCTTCTTGGGTTCCTTGGCCCGTCCTGCGAGGACGGCGTCCTCGACATTTTGGGGGATATCCGGACGAACCACTCGCAGCTTCGGTGGCCGTTCGTTGACGTGTCGCGCCATGATGGCCTGTGCCGAGCGGCCCGTGAATGGTGGCTCACCGACCAGCATCTCGTACACGACGCACGCCAAGGAATAGATGTCGCTGCGGCCGGTGAGCTTGGAGAACCCGCTGGCTTGCTCGGGGCTCATGTATGATGGAGTCCCGACTATGAGTCCGCTGGATGACAAATGCTCGCCGCCCGCCTCCACGATGGCACGCGCAACGCCAAAGTCGCACAAGACCGCATGGCCGTCGTGAAATAGGATGTTGCCCGGCTTGATGTCGCGATGCACCACGTTCTGATGGTGAGCGTAGTCCAACGCATCCGCTACGTGCCTCGTGATGTCAAACGTTTCGTCGAGCGATAGATAAGCACGCTGTCTCAGCAGTTCTGTTAGAGAACCTGCCTTGGCATAGGGCATCACATAGAGCAGGAAGCCACCGATCTCGTCGGATGTGATCAAAGGAAGGATGCCCGGGTGTTCGAGGCTGGCGAGGAACGTTATCTCCCGATGGAACCGTTCGGCGCCTACCGAGACCGCGAATTCTGGATGCAGCACCTTGACGGCGACTGATTCACCATCAGAAGCCCGCACTGCCAGGTACACGCCCGCCATGCCGCCCTTGCCGAGTTGCTGCTGGACGTCGTATTTGCCCTCCAGTGCGGCCTTTATCTTCTCCATCCGTCGTGACAACAGTGCCTCACAATCGGAGATGAGCATAGCATACGGCTGCAGTTACAGATCTGCTAGGGGCGACCAGATCTAGTTCAATATCTGCGTTGATCCGCCTTCTTCCGCGTAAATCTGCGGCTAAATTTTGGCCGTTTCCTCGAGCTCCTTCCTGGTAGTCTCCGGCAGCCAAACGAGAATGAGCACCAAGGCGACTACGACCGAAATCGCTGTCGTCGACACCGAATTGCCCCAACCCACGCTCTCCGCCGCCTTTCCCACTAAGACGGGTGCGATCACGTAACCGATCCGGCCCAGCAGGTTGTTCGACCACGCAAAGGCGTCGGCCCGCATGTCGGTGGGGAACAGTTCAGTCGTGTACGCATTGAGTAATGCGAGCAGCGCTATGGCGGCGAAGATGGCAAACGACAGGCACAGAGTCAGTATCCAGAAGTGAGTGAGTTGGTAGGCCAGCACAACGAATACTGCGGATACACTGTATATCAACACGGCGCTGCGCCGCCTACCCCAGGCATCGAGCAGCTTACCGATACTGAATATGAATGGCATGGCGATGAGTGACGCTAGGGCCAGCGCCTTGGCCACGTCGCCGTCGGTGAAGCCGGCTTCTGCTATCGCGTACTCCTTCCAGAACACCACTACCGTATTGGTGCACATGTATGTGAGACCCCAGATGACGGCCATCTGCAACACACGCTTGCGGTAGGGGCTCCGTAGTATCGCGGCCAACGGCCGCTTCGTTTCTGTGCGGCTGGCCGAATACTCTGAAAAGCGCTTGGTCTCGCGCAGCCCACGCCGCACATACGCCAGCAACAAGAGCGGGATGATGCCCACCAGGTAGACAGTGCGCCACCCAAACGGGCTCGCAAGCAGCATTGGCGCAACGGCAGCACACGTGATCGAACCCAACGAGTTGAACGCCTGAAGCACGCCTAGCACGAATCCTCTTTGTGCGGCCGGGTACTCCTCTGCCGCGATGACCATGCTCAGTGCCCACTCGGCTATGAGAAAGATGCGTCCGAGAAACTGGAATAACGTGAAGTAGTACGCGTTCGGTGAAACGCCGGTCAGGAAAGTGAACAGCGCGTACCCCAGGATCGTGATGGCCAGCACCCGGCGGCGGCCCCACTTGTCGGCCAAGCGGACCAGTAGGTATGAAACGATCGTCCCGGCGCTTATGATCGTGACTATGAGCCCGCCCTGGCCCTCGCTCAACGACATGTCCGCTCTGAGGTTAGGCAGGATCTGGCTCAACGCCGTGAAGTCGTAACCTTCGAAGAAGGTCGCGACGCTCAGAAATACGAAGAGCCGCTTATGGTACGGTGTGAACTTGGCCGTTGCCAAACCTCATCCCCTCGTTAGGGAAACACGACTACGCTCTCGTTGCCGTCGGCACCTACAGCAGCGACGCCAAAGAAGTAATTGTCGATGATTGTCCCATCGAACGTATGCTCCGTGACATCGCCAACCCAGCTTGAGTAATCCCAGGTGGGTGAGTCGGTGAGGCGCCAGTAGGCTCGGTATCCAGCTACGTTCATCGAATCGGCCGGCGGCTCCCATGTGAGCTGCGCTGAAGGTCGGTTGCCGCCCGTGATACGCACGTTTGTAGGCGGTCCGGGAGCCCAGGCCAGTGATGCCAGGGTGGCTGCATTGAGGGCCGTGAGCTTGGCCGCGTAGTCGAAGTCGACCTTTTCCAACACGTCGCCGTACTTGATGCCGTTCTCCTCTCTGATGTTCTGGTGTTGGCGATAGTAGTTCTCGTTGGTCTCCATGATGCGGACGGCCGGGTAGCCGAGGTTTGCGAACGGCGTGTGGTGCCCGCCACGGCCGAACCGATCCAGCCGGTAGACCATCATCACATCGAGGTTCCGCACGTAAGTATCCGCCATGCGGTCAACGTAGCGTGCCAGCTGACGGGAGATACCGTCTACCTCCCCGCCTGTTCGCCGCTGACTCCGAATCTGACGCAGAATCCCATTGAACTCG
>JARRLJ010000385.1:0-3321 GCA_037387025.1 Gemmatimonadales bacterium | reverse complement strand
CGCCCTCGAAGCCCCGGTAGGTCTCGGCGCGGGGGGAATACGGTATATACTCCCAGAAAGGCAGCATCTGGATCGCACTTATCAGGAAGCCAACCACAACAGCGGTGAGAGCCAGACCCAGGTCTCCCAGCTTCGGTGCTAGCGGCCGGTCGCTCGGTTCTCCGAACACCAAGTACAGCGTGAAGATCCCCGCGGCGATCAGCATGTACTGCGCCATTTGGGGGTGCGGGCTGAGAATGGCCAAGCCGACGGTCAGGGCCAGCAGTCCGTAGCCCTCGAACTTCCGATCACGGATGGCCACTAGCAGAGCTAGGAATGCCAACGGGAGCAGCGTTGTAACGTACAGCTTCCCGTCGTGTCCCGGGTGAACGTAGGACGCGACGACTCCGGCAAGCTGGTAGCTCAATCCCGCAACCACGGCCCCGGCCCAGCTACCGTTCAGCCGACGTACGAACAGGTACATGAACAACCCGGCCAGGACGTAGTGCACGACGAATCCAAGATCCATGGCAAAGACCGTGGGCAAAAGCAATCGAAGCCAGGCCGTTGGGTAGAAGATGTCGCCATGCATGGCCGCCACGTACGGCAGGCCGCCGAAGATATCCGGGTTCCAGAGCGGTATGTGCCCGAGCGCCCTCCACTGCTCTGCCTGCCAGTGGCGCCACGCGTAACCTGTAGCGAACTGGTCGCTGACCGGAGTGCTGCCCAGAAACAGGCCACTCCACATCGGAAGCGACAGAATGACGATCCAAAAAGAGAATAACGCGACGGCAACGAGCGTCTCGTACGGAGGTTTGTAGTCAGACACAGTCTCGTTATGCGTGCCGCTCAATCGAGGACCCCTTTCCATGGCCCAGCCAGAACCCAACCAGCGCCGCCGTTACTTCGGTGCCCGTCAACAACAGCCGCGACGCGATCGCAAGCGCGAGTGCCCCGTCTGCGCCCAATACGGGGCCCAGCAGTGCTATGAAAACTACCTCTCGCATCCCGACTCCGCCCGGTGCGAAGAGTGCCAATAGGCCGAGGATGTATCCTGCCGCGAAAACACCGATGGCTCTGACTAGTGAGAGATCGGTCGGCCCGAAGAGGGCATGAGCTAGAAACCAGAATGCCACTCCATAGGCTATCCAGGAAATCAGCGTTACCGTACCAGCCGCGGCAGCGGCCGAAGGCGGGAGCGCTTTCCACTCGACGGAAGGCCGCAGCAGTCGCACCACTGATCCCGCCAGCGGCTCCCACACCAGGGAGACAACGGCAACCAGGGCGAACAGGATAGCCGCGGCTAGAGCGTACGGCGACACCTCCGTCCCACCCCCGGCGGCGACTACCAGCGCGCCGGTTCCAATCGCGATCGCCTGCATTGCCAGAGCCGAGCCCGCCGCAGCCCAACCGCTCACACCCTCTTTCTGGGCAAGGAAAGCAAGACCGGCGATACTCCACACTTTCCCGGGCAGATAACGGCCCAAGTTCGAAAGGCACCAGACTCGCGCCGCCCTGGGAAACGACAGTTTCTGCGCCCACCCCGCGAGTACGCGGCGCCACGCTTCGATCAGCAGTCCGTACGTGGCCCAGACGGTTATCGCGGCCAGGAGGGCCCAACCAGGCCGCAGGCGCAGCTCTGATTTCACTTCCCCCAACCCGCCCCAGTCGGCCCAGTTCTCCACTACTGACCGCACCACGAAGATCACCACAAGCGCAGCAAGCGCGATCTGGCCGCTCCAAATCACGGTTCTACGCACCGGCGGCACCTGTCGAGCCTACGGCGCGGTCATACACTTCCTCGTACCTCTTCGCCACATGAGCGGGAGCCAACTTTTTCTTGAGTGTGGTTCCCAGATCGAACGCGGCATCCCGGCTGCTTGGGTCCGCAAGCAGTTCTCGAATGGCCCGCGCCCACGCAGATCGATCAGTGCCGTCAACCAGGCGGCCCGCACCGGTTTCCGGTACAATGTCGGTTACACCGCCTCCGTCTCGAGCGGCTACGACCGGCACACCTAGCATCATCGCTTCCGCTGCTACCAGGCCAAGGCCCTCACCGACGGCTGCAAACGCGAGAATATCCGCGTCACCGATTGCTTCCGGGACGCGATCCGGCTCTACCGTGCCAACGAATTCAACCACGTCCGCGAGCCCTAGCTGGCTCGCCCTGTACTCTAGCGCTCGCCGCTCGGGTCCGTCGCCCACGATGGTGAGCGGACAAGTGAGCCCTACCTGGCGCAGGTCGCATACGGCTTCCAGGATCACGTCGATTCTCTTCTGCCGAACGAGGCGTCCCACGGTCACGATTCCACCACCACCGACGCTCCTGCGCCCGTATCGCTCGACGGACACGGGCATGGGCTGGACCAATATTGAGCTAGCATCGATGTCAGCAATGGTAGCGACTTCTTGCGCGAGGAAGGAAGACACGGCGGTCACGGCTCCGGCACGACGTAAAACCAGCCGGGCCAGGGACCGCACGTGCCGCGAACGCGCCAGAATGGCTACATCTGTGCCGTGCAACGTCACCACGTAAGGGCGGTGTTCGACCAAATGGGCCAGCCATGCGGATACTCCCCCCGGCAGCCACCAATGCGCATGCGTCAAATCGGTCTGTGCGCTCCTGCTTTCCATAATGATGCCGCCCGCCTGAGCCAGAATCAAAGACGCGAATGTGAACTTCCCCCTGGCTGAACTGGCGGCATCTGCCATCTGACCCCGGTAGGCCAATGTCTCAGATGCAGCGGCGGCGTACCGCACTCGCCGAACCGTTACGCCATTCTGCGTCGCGGTCCCGCCCTGCCCCTGGTCGGACGGAACGACCATCGTTACCTCATGCGCGCGATTCTGTAACGCAATCGCGAGGCGTTCAATGAACGCACCGGCAATGTCGCCCTCCCAGCGGGGATAGGCGTGGGCTACGCTGACAATTCGCACGAGAAAAGACTCAGCGGTCGGGACGGGTACGCTCGGAGGAGAGGCGTTCCACCGAGCGCTTCAGAGCACGGATTTCTTCGCGCTGTCCAGCGAGGAGTTCGCCGATGAACCCAAACCCGAATAAAGCGATACCGGATATCACGAGGATCAGCACGAGTGAAAGCAGCGGTCGGAATCCGACTCCGCCGATTCTCAGCGCGATTGCCACGATTCCTACAATGACGCCGAGAACCACGAGGATGCCTCCGGGAACGCCGAAGAACAGGAGGGGTTTACGTCCGAACCTGAGTTGGAACCATACCGACACGATATCCAACGCGCCCACCGGAATGCGCCCGAGACCGAATTTGGACTGGCCCCGTTGTCTGGGCAGCAGCGTAACTGGCCGCTCGGTCAGTCTGTAGC
>JARRLJ010000384.1:0-3328 GCA_037387025.1 Gemmatimonadales bacterium | reverse complement strand
GCGGACATGCCTCCAGGGACCCCAGGACGCCCGGGTTCGGCCAAAACCCGCCTTCCTAGAACCTTCTTAGCGCACGATCAGATCGCTTCTCGACGCAGCTGTTGGACCTTCCCCAGATAGATGTCTAACCAGTCCCCGACTTCCTTGAGGAATACCGCACGAGGAAAAGGCCAGTGCCCCGCGCCCTCGATGATTACATGTCGTTTGTGCTCAGCTGTGAGCTTGTCGAAGCTCGGTATCTGTACGGAGTCTACCGGTACGACATAGTCATATTCGCCGGTCAACATGAGCACTGGTTGCTGAATGCGCGGGAAGTAATTCAGGGGGTCGAACATCTCATGCGGTGTAACGTCCCTCACTAGCCAGATTCCGCCACCCATAATGATGGCTGCCTTAATCCGCGGTTCAACTGTAAGTGTGTTAACGCCGAATATTCCGCCATAGCTCATACCCATGAACGCGACGGCATTCCCGTCGAAGTCGGCACGCTCTTCCAAATAGTCGATCACATGCCCAATGTCCTGCCGCCACCGCGTAGCTCTCTTGATCTGTGCTGCATGGATGTCTTCGAGAGGCTCGATCTCAAAGTAGCCGTCGTAGCGATCGAAAGATCCATACAACACCGGATAGATAAAGGCACGACCGCTACTTACCAACGGTCCAGCTGCGTCGACAAGCACCTGCTGAAATGCCGGAGTGATTTCGTGCTGGTAACTGAAGTCGCCGAGACCACCAAAATAGAGGACCGACTGAAATGGGCCACCCTCTTTTGGCCTCAGCAGATGGACTCGCATTCGGTCGCCGTAGCCTGTTTCGATTTCGACTACCTCGCGAATGTACGTGTCGTATTCCGTTGCCTCAACAATGGACGGATTCAGTGGCGTAGACGAAAAAGTGTACTGCCATGTCATCGCATCGAACTTCTCATCTGAGACCGGCTTGGCGCTCTTGATGTCGCGAAGTGTCCAAGGCAGTCTCGCCAGTGCATCTGCCGACAGTGGCTGTGGGTTGATAACTAGGCGGAATCCGTTTTCTTTCGTCCTATCCATAGGCGATCGCCGCTGTGGCTGGGAGAAGATCTTTCTCGGTTCTGAGTAGCCACCACCCAACGCGAGGTGACGGTCTCCCATCGCGTTCCAGACCCATTCTCGGGCGTTTCCGGGCATGTCGACCGTGCCGAATGGGCCGAGAGATGCAACGTCGCCAACCTCTCTGGCTGTCTCCGCACCAAATTGTGCCCCGTCAACGGATGCGTGCCAGATTGGTGACGAATAAGCCATCCCGAAAGCTGCACGTGACCATTGATACGCAGTTGGAAGCGATCTGTCCGCGAAGCGAGAGTACGCGACAGCTTCGTACCAGCTAACCCCAAGAACTGGTTTGTTGTCTTGACCAGTAGCGTAAGTCCCTAGCTCCCATGTTGCCGGACCCGGTCGGCCCGTCGAGTCAATGAAAGAAGCCATAGCGTCTGCCCAACTGATCAACCTTCCGTCTAGCTTGAAATCTAGTCCCTGCCAGTAGCCTTTGTCCTGATAACCGCCAGCCTCTACGAACGCCTTGTATGCGCGATTCGTGACCTCGCTACGATCAATGAAGAACTCTTCTATCTTGGTCGTCTCCATGGGCCTCCCGAACATCGGTAGATCGAGAGTGGTCTCAGGAATATGAACCATGCCCTGCGGTATCTCCCCAGCGACTGACATAGGAATAACCAGAGGAATCTCAAAATCTGGGTCGATGTCCTGGTTGCCGAAATAGGGCCCGGGATTGAACGCGGCAAACTCCGCCTTCGTAAAGCCTGCCGCTTCAACCTTAACTCGCAGCTCCCCGGTCGGAATCGCAACGTCCTTCATAGGCGTCTGGCCAACGACGACCCAATCAGACTCTGGCTCATCGTAGGCCTTGATGCTGACTGTGGCACCAGGAACGGATGCATCGAAGCTTGAGATGGTTGTCACGTTAGCCAGCCATTGGTTGGCGGCGTCAGCGCCGAATTGCGCAGCCCGGATCAATCCATACGCCTTGACTACACGATTTCCAGCTAAGAGCTGTTCCACTTGCTCTGACAAAGCAATCATCTCGTCCGCTCTTTGCATGCGGTGCTGCCACGCAATCGCAGCTACGACGAGTATCGCGACAACGAACGTCGCTGCGGCGACTACGCCTAGGCGTTTAAGGGTTGGCGTAGACCGGGATTCGGGAGCAGAGGGCCGCGGCAGTGCCAACTGGCCTGGCACTTCGCGTTCGGATGAAGTCCAAGCGTTGCCAAGCGTTGATCGAACCGAATCTAGAAACTCGGTCAGGCCGGAGCTACCGGTAGGCCAGTCGACGAGCGCGGCTGTTTGGACGCGGCGAAACCCTAGCGGCGGGCGGCAATCGTCGATCCGAACAGGGACCAGAATGTTTCGCTCAAGCCCTTCGCCAGCCTCTTCCCGCACCCAGTCTGAGTCAACCGATGTCTTGGACCAGACTACTACAACGCAAGCAGCGGTGTTCAGTTCGCGCTCGATCTCGCGATCGAAGCTCGAGCCCATCCCGATTCGGCGGTCCCACCAGACGCTGAAGCCTTCAGTCTGCAGCGCGTTGACCAGGAGCCCTACACGTTCTCGGTCCTCAGACGCATAGGAAACAAAGATGTCTGCCATATCCCCTCCCGATGGAGGAGAGTCTACTAACTCAGCACATGATTGAAACTACTTCATGTCTAGCTCGGGTCGTCTATCGCCGATGCGTTGTTCGGTGCACGAGGCAGGAAACCGATCGAACCCGGACACGCCGGAAAAACCCCTGCGACAGGCAAAATCGGCCAGAAGTTGCCCCTTAATCCCTCTCACAAGCTTCAGGTCGACCGGTACTTTGAGGCTTTCTCTGGGTTAAGGTCGTCTTATCATCGAAAAATCCGCGCTCAGCATCCCAGTTGAAGTAGCTCATCTTCGTCCGAAAAGCCTCTACGCAATCCACGAAGCTAGGCGCAAGTTGCGATCTTGCTCCGGCGTTCCACCATTGTCTCACGCCCGGGTACGCCAGAATCGAAGCTACACGACTCATCTCTGACTCCCATAGCTCCTCATCAAGTGCGCCTTCTCGGTACAGATAGTCCGCCGTTTGCGCTGCCTGCATGTAAGCCATATTCAGTTGGGCGAACGTGTTAACTGTGTCTCGGCTTAGACTCCGTGAATCCAATGCCCCCTGCGCAATGACTGCGCCGAAGCGTCACCTTCACCTGGAAGGACTACCGACGCAAAGGTCGAACCCGTTACCGGCCCATGACCCTCGCAACCGACGAGTTCATCCGCCGCTTCCTGATCCACGTCCTGCCAGCCGGCTT
>JARRLJ010000383.1:0-3330 GCA_037387025.1 Gemmatimonadales bacterium | reverse complement strand
GTAATGGCGCCGAGGCCACGGAGACGAGATACGAGTTCACGTGGCTTCAATGTTCGAGCTAGCCGAACTGGCGGCGCTCATGGCGATGTCCCTGGTTCTGGTTGTTCGCGTGATCTTCCGGCCGACTGATGCGTCGAGCGCGAAGACGCGATCCGCGACTGCAGCTCGAGACGCAACGGCTCGACAGGTCCTCGGACCTGCTCCCACCCGACCGGCTGCTCAGATATATAGAAAGCTCCTGCTCGAAGTCCGCCACGTCGGGCTCGTCATCGACTGGGACGTGGCACAGCACGAACAGAAGACGATGGACCCGCGAACCACGCTTGTCTCAGCGGCGCGCCGTCAACTCAGTCAGCGCCCCGCATTGGCGTGGCCATCGACGCCGGAGCATTGACCACCGGAGTGGAAGGCCAAAGCACGACGCGTAGGAGAGTTGGCCGCCCCTGGGGTATGCCGGACCTCACGCGGACGTTCATCGTCCCCTTAGTCGCTGCGACCTCAAGCACCCTTCGCCTCGGGCCTGGCCGCGCGGGCGGGTCGTCCAGGAGCTGGGCGCTTCTCAACCCCGCCCAGAGCTTCGAAACTGGCGAAACATGAGCAGGTAGCCGAGCACTGCTTGGGAGAGAGTCCGGGAGCTCTGCCGTTCTAACAGGGGAGGAAGTCGTGCGGCAGGCTGCAGACCACCCTCAGCGATCTTCCTCTTGATCGGGGCTTCAACAATCTGAACCTCCGCTCCAATCCGCTGCTCGAGATGGTCAGTCGCACGGGATCACTCCTTGCCCGTGCTCATCCACGAAGCGATCCCGCGTCTACATCTCGGCGCGGCGGCCATTCCGCCCTGGTCAAACGGCTCTTCGATTCAGCCACCCCGGGCAGCTGCCAACCCTACGTGGCATCATCAACATCGGTTCCCCGAGACGCTCCGCCGCATCCAATACCTCTTGACTACCAAACAGGCTCGATCTCGGGCACTGTCAGATTGAGTGACACCGCCCGAGATCAGCCGATCGCTGCGTAGGACTGGTGGGGTCGACCCTGAATAGGGCCCATGTCGCATAGTCTCCGTCAGGGTCTCGCTGCGATGGTGTCTGCTATGTAGCGGGCGTCTTCGTCGATGCCGTGGATGATCCCCGACTTACGGGAATGGAGCCACGGGAACCCAAGGAAGTAGAGCCCGGGAACGGGGGAGATTCCCCTCTTGTGGGTCGGTCGCCCTTTCTCGTCGGTGACGGGGGCATGTATCCAGTCGAATTCTGCTGTGAATCCAGTGCACCAAATGACCGATCTGACGCCTGCTTGGGTTAGGTCGAGTTCCGTGATCCCCGACTCGGCGACTTCTGGGCCGGCGGACTTGTCGTTGGGGTCTTCCTCAATCGGCCCGGCGTTGAAACCCTCAGAGGAGATCCATTCCTCGATCTGCTTGGTGAACTCCGCTGAGCGCTCATCGGCGAAGGCGATGTGTTCGCCCAGCGAGTTGTCTGTTTTGAGCACTCCATTGTCCACATTGATGAGACGCCCCATCAGGTGTATTCCGTCGCGGGCCATCGACTGGAGGCTGAGGGTGCTCCCGAAACGTCCAAGCCCGGACACTTGTGGCTGTGCGGCAAATTCGATTGCAGGGTCCGAAAGGTCCTCGACTCCGACGTCCCAGAATCCCATGTCCTCCCCCCACTCCATGACGTCACGTTGCCGGTATCTCCGTCGGAGGCGTCCTACCTTGCTGGTGCAGAGGTAGACCTCCCGGCCAGCGGCGATCAGGTCCATTGATATCTGGCATCCCGACTGTCCCCCGCCGATGACAACAACCGCACCCGGTGGAAGATGCTCAGGAGAACGATATTCGGAAGCGTGTAGCTGAAGGAGCGACTCGGGGAACAATTCGCGTACCCGTGGGATCCTGGGAGCCTGCATCATCCCGGAAGCAATGACGACATTCGTCGCCGTCACGGTGATAGCTGCCCCCGCGGTATTCTCGCAGGTGACGCGAAATCCGGCATCGTCCGTATCGACCCCGGTCACAGTCACGCCATCCACCACCGGAAGATCGAACTTGGCTGTATAGCGCTCGAAGTATTCAACGAGCTCGTCGCGCTGATGGAATCCGTCCGGTTCGTCACCCTCGTATGGGTCACCGGGCAGCCGATTCGCCCAGTTCGGCGTGTTGACGGTAAACGAGTCCCAACGCTGGCTGCGCCAGGTTTCCCCGACGCGGCCGCGCTCGAAAATGACGAATTTCGTTCCCGAGGCTCCCAAGTAGTAGCCGACACCCAGACCGGCTTGTCCGCCGCCGATCACAACAACATCGAAATGATCCAAGAAATGCCTCCTCGGCAATCGACCTACGGAACCTCAGTTCGAGACGGCAGCGGCATCAAGAGCTCCGCTCAATCTGTGCCGTATCTGCCGCCAATGGATGGCCAGCCAGCTGCCGCACCTGATCTTCCGCGCTCAGACCGTGCAAGGCCGGAGTTCCCTCACGGCCCCTTCACTGTTCGGCAGGCTCTGTCTGCTTCTCCATGCGGGTGGCGGAGCTGCATGACAATGAAGCATGCAGACCTTCCCTGACTGGTTGCTTCTGCCCGTGCTGACTGAATCAGCTGTGCTCGCTGACCGGGTAGATCTCCTCGGCGACAAGCCCGTGAGCTTCCCGGTGGACGGTGTTGGCAGCTTCGGCGTTATCGGCTTCGACAAGACAGAAGATCTTTCCAGCTTTCTCGTCAACCCAATACTTGAGATACTTGACCCCGTACTTGTCCTGGGTTGCGACATCGGCTGCGTGTGCCCCGGCAGCGTCCTCGGCGGAGACTCCGCCTTCGATCGTGTGGGTATCCATGAAGAGCGTCATTACTGCTCCTTCTGTTAAGGCAGAAGGAGATTGGCCGAAAGAGGATTCTTCGGGTCCGAGTGACTTCTACGGTCGATTCCCGCAGGCGGAGGACTCGATGCTCCGCGAGAAGGGTTACCCCGCCATGGTACTCCGGTATTCAGTCCAGCGCATGAAACAGCCACCACAACACCCCGCCCATAACCGGCAATATGCGCCCCCAAGGCCAGGGGAACCTATGTGCCGATATGGGCGGCAACTTGGGGTTTTCCTACAGGGCAGCCCGACTCGGGTTTCAGTTCCCGGCGGCGATCACATCTCGGATGCGAGTCCAAGCTGTTGCATCATCGCGGTCTCATCGGTCAAACCCCAGTGGGCCGTGAGCTTGCCGTCGTGGATTTCGACGATGGTGATATCCAGCACCTCGAAGCTCCTGTTGGTGGGTGGAATGCCCATGAATTCGCCCTTGTCGAGCCTCGTTCGGAGAGAATGAGATCGGAGACGCC
>JARRLJ010000382.1:0-5387 GCA_037387025.1 Gemmatimonadales bacterium | reverse complement strand
CGTGAGCCGCGCCTCATACGTGAGCCGCGCCTCATACGTGAGCCGCGCCTCATACGTGGGCCGCGCCTCATACGTGGGCCGCACCCTTCGAGTGCGCCAACTGCACCAACTCCTCCAGACGCTTCACCTCGGCGCTGAGCACTCGGCGTCCGAACTGAGTGATGTCGTAGTACTGACGCCGTTCATCATCATCTGGAACGTCGACCACAACCGGCTCGACCAATCCCTCTTCCTCCAACTTGCGAATGGTGCCGTACAGCGTAGCCGGCCACAGACGGATCTTGCCTCCAGTACGGTCGGCCACTTCCTGCATGATGGCATAGCCGTGATGTGGCTCGTCGGCCAGCGTAAGGAGGATATGGAGCCAATTAGGTCTAAGGGGCAGGAGGGCACTCGCGTCGAGCTTGGGCATAACCAGAGTCCTGTGTCTTTATATGCCCCAATCTATATATGATATAATATATATCGCAAGTGCTCTAGATTGGAACTGCCTATCCTGCAGCGGGCCGAGTCACCTTCTGCCCTCTCCCGCCAAGCGCTGCAACGCTTCACGTGCCTCCACAACAATCGGCTGAAGCTCAGGGTCGGCATTGCGCCACGCGTCCGCCACGTACGAGTAAGCCCTGACCGCGGCCTCTCGATTGCCGAGGCGCTCATGAACCCTTCCGCGCTCCAGCGCAGCAACGACGGCTTCCGACGCCGGCGCAAAGAGCCGCTCGAACGGCATATGGTCGAGCAGGTCAGCCGCCTCGCGGTCCCGGCCGATCCGCGCGAGGACCTGGGCACGGGTGAGGCGTTGATCGTAGCAGTAGTAGCATCGGGGCCAGTCAGGGATATCCTCCAGCAGGCTCAGCGCCTCCAGCGTGTCGCCACGAGCCAAGGCAGCATAGGCCCGAGCGGTGCGCGCCGCATCTTCTAATCGCGGCCCCTGTTCCGAAGGAAGCACCGCACGCAGCGAATCCCACCGCGCCGCTGCTCGCTCGAGTGATGCAGTATCTCCCACCTGCTGCCACCACCTCAGCGCCTGGTAGATGGCTACCTCGTTGCCGTCCGCGAGCCAACCTGCGAACACTGCTGCGGCAGTATCATGGGGCACTGCTCCGAGCCGCGCGAGCGAAGCGAACAGTGCTGGAAGACGTTGGGCGTCGAGCATCAGAGCTTCCTGCAGGTGTCCGCGGTACGCGAGAGTCACGGCCAATGTACCAAGCCCACCCGACGATTCATCGTGTTCTGCCCACAACCTTGCCACGCGAACAGCGGTCTCCTCCGGATCGGGCCACCACTTCAAATCGTACCACGTCTGGAACACGCCTTCGACCGGCAGGGCTTCCAGCGCACGCTCGGTAGCCGGGTCATCTGCCCGCTCCCGATCAAGCAACGCATGGGTCACATGGGCCGCTTCCCCGTAAACGCTGGACTCGGCTCGCGACTCGTATTGTTCGGCGATCAGTGCACCCGTTTCCCTCCCCTCCAGCAAAAGCGCCAATTCAATCAAGTGCCTGTATGCTGGGACGAAGGCGGAGTCCAACTCTACGGCACGGTTGAACGCCTCGTATGCTTCCTCGTCTCCGATCCCGATGTAGGGTCCCTCGTGATAGCGCGCCTCACCCAGTTCGTACCATACCTGCGGGTCGAACGGATATAGGAGGGCGGCAAGCTCGAGCGTGGAGAACAAACGACGGTAGCGAGCCCAGTCCGTCGATTCTCCGGCAAACTGACTCAGTAGTGCACCGCGGATCGAGTCGGCCACCACGAGTAGACTCTCTCGCTGTGCCAGCCCGTGGTTCAGCTCACCCGCTCTGAGCTGTGAGGCAACGAAGTCTTGATCTTGATACGCACTCCATCCGAGCGACCACGACCTCCTGCTGTAGGCCAGCGCGAAAGAGCTGTCCAACTCGATCGCTCTGCCGTAGTACGATTGAGCCGAGTCCATATCGAAACCGCGATAGAACTGCTCTCCCCGGAGAAACGCCCTGAGTGCGGCAGGCGAGGACGACCCCAGCGAACGGAGCTGCCACCCCGCCAGCTGGCGGTCACGACTTCGGTCAACGCGATCCGCCCGGTCACGCAGGTCAAACTGCGCAACGGTGGTCTCGCCGGCTACGTCATAGAGTGTTGCAATAACGCGGACCGAGTCTGTCCCTGCACTCACCAACTGCCCGAAGACCACGAGTCCCGCACCGAGGTCGGTTCCCAACGATGTCGCTGAAACAACGTCGGCGCGGCCGTTCCAGCGGTTGATCACGACGGACGGCGGAACCGAGCGCAGCGGACCCACGCCATCCAAGCTCGCCGACAGCAGATCAACCACGCCGTGGCCCCAAACCGACAGTTCACTCCCAAGGACGTCGAAAGGCGCCACTGCTATCAGGTCGGAATCGAGATCCGTGCGCGGTCTGAGACTAGCCAGAACGACGCCGATGGCCGCGGCTCCCACCACTGCGGCCGCCACCAAGATGGGAATTCGCCGGCGACGCGAGGACCGCACTTCGACCCTCGGCGCCGTGGTTGCGACCGCCTGTGTAGGAGTCGCAATCGCACTCGCGAGTTCGTCGGCGTTGGAGAACCGCTCACCCGCCGACTGCGCCAGTGATTTGACCAGGATGTGCTCTACCGCGGGCGGCAGTCCGTCCAACACCAGTCGCTCAGGGGCGGAGGCATCGGCGATCTGCCCGGTCTGGAGTGTGTCACCGTCCAGCCAACGCTCCGGTGGCCGCCCCAGCAGCATCTCATGCAACATGCAGCCAAGACTGTAGATATCGCTGCGCCCGTCGAGGTCGGTGCCTCCCGCCGCCTGCTCGGGGCTCATATAGCCGAGTGTGCCGAGTGACATGCCGGGACCGGTCAGACTTTCTCCGCCCGCCACACTGATTGCTCGAGCTATGCCAAAGTCTGCGACCACCACAACTCCACCCGAAAGCAGCACATTCTCCGGCTTGATATCGCGGTGGATCACGCCCTGAGCGTGGGCGTAGCTAAGTGCAGTGGCGACCTGCTGCGTAATACGCAGCGCTTCGTCGAGCGAGAGCTGGCGTTCGCGGTTGAGCCGACCGCGTAGCGACTCGCCCTCGACGTACGGCATGGTGAAGTAGAGTAGCCCGTCAAACTGCCCCGAATCGTGAACCGGCAATATGTGGGGATGACTCAGTTTGGCTGCGATCTTGATTTCATATAGGAAGCGGTCGACGCCAATGACTTCAGCCACGTCGGGACGCAACACCTTGATCGCGACCTTGCGGTCATGCTTGGTGTCGTGAGCGAGGTAGACCGTTGCCATACCGCCAGCCCCGATTTCCCGCTCGATAGTGTAGCGGTCTTGGGATCTCTCGAGGCGATTCAGTACGTCGCTGGTCACATCTCAGATTTCCTGGTCCCAGGATATGAAGTATAGACTGCAGCCTGCGGATTGCAGAGTCCAAGGGACCTTCCAGCGATCTGTCAGCTGCTTCGTTCGTACGTCCCGACCAGCAACGTTTCCGCCAGACTGTGACCTGCCATAGCCTGCTCGAGCTCGGCCTTGCTCGGCTTTCTCAAATCTGGTAGTTCAACGTCGAGCGCATAGAGTTTGTGGAAATATCGATGGCACCCCACGGGCGGACACGGCCCGCCGTAACCGGTACGCTTCCAGTCGTTGGTCCCTTCCTTGGTTCCCGAGGGTGGCTGCTTGACCCCAGCAGGAAGCTGTGTTGCAGATGGCGGCAGATTGTACAGAACCCAGTGGACCCACGTCATTTTGGGCGCCGCGGGATCGGGAGCGTCGGGATCGTCCACGATCAGAGCAAAGCTCTTGGTGCCGTCCGGTACTCCCTCCCACGCCAATGGTGGCGAGAGATCGTCACCGTCACAGGTGTACTGCCGAGGAATCGCTTCGCCGTCGGCAAAAGCGGATGAAGTGAGTGTGAGGGTCATGACTGTATCCTCTCAGAGCATATAGGTCACACCTGTCAGGAATGGACCACCACCGAGCCACAATACCCCCGGAGGCAGGTCAGCTCTTTGACTTGAGGATTGTCACTGCTCGATCCGCGTCATCCTCGTCAACAAACAACCGCACGCCCCCCGTGGCGAACGAACTGGGAACCAGACCTCCCACATCTTCGGAACTGAGGTGCGCCGCGATGCCATGCTCCTCCAAGGTCCGCACGGCGAACTCCGCCTCAAACTGGTTCGCGTAGGTTCTGATGCTAATCATGGCTCATTCAACCCCCTGACACGCCAGAATGTTCGTCAATCCACGTCCTCGAATTCCCGAACCCTATCCCCGCTCGCACCACGCTCCGACAACGATAGGGGACGTGAGAACTCCCCCACTTGCCGTCACTTCGTCGCTCAATTGTCGTTCTAGCTCGTCCACTTCATCCAGTGATAGCTTGGCAATTCCAAAGCTATCTGCAAGAGGCAACATGCTGCGCAGGCTGTCCACTATGTAGCGATAGATGGCGGCATCAGGACCGCCCTCCACTCTTGCTTGGAGCCAGAGCCGCGGTGACGGCAGACCCGCTTCGACGAACACCTGCCGCAGCCGTAGCCCCATGTCAGTGTGGGCCCCCGCTGCTTGGATCACATCCACGAGCCATCCCACGATCCGGTCGTAGGTCGGCGAGTGAGGGCAAGAGTGCACCGCCCCGACAAGCGCGCTCATGTGCGATTCCAGAAAGGCAACGAGCCCACCGTTCCGGACGCTCCGGGCAACAGCACGCAGCGCTCGACTGGGGTCGCGTTGATGCATGAGCACGAAGCGCCCGATCAATGCATCCACCGGCCTGTCCAGCACCAATGCCTCAATTCCCGTCTGTCTGAATTCGATGTTCTCCAAGCTGCGCGCGGCAGCCCGACTCTTAGCTCTCTCCAGAGGCTCGAGCGCATGATCGATTGCCAGAACAGACCCATGGGCCCCAACAATCTCCGCGGCGAGGAAGGAGAGGTCTCCAATACCACACCCGATGTCGAGTACGTGCATGCCGCGCTCGAGACCCGCCATTTCGAGGAAACTGCGGGATATCTCCTCGAAGAACGCGCCCTGCGTTTCGAGACGCTCGAATTCGCGCTCCGAATAACCACACACGTAAACCGGGCGCGATGGATCAGTCACAAATCGAGCTCCCAAGTTTCACCCACGAGATCGTGACCGAAGCTGTGATGCGGCTCGCTCTCGACCAAGGTGAAGCCCTCTTTTGCATAAATATGTCGAGCAGCCAGCAACACACTGTTCGTCCATAGCGTCACAGTCCTATAGCCCACCCTCCGCGCAAACCGAACGCACTCCTTCACGAGACGGGTACCTATCCCGAGCCCACGGGCTCTTGCCTCCACCAGCATGAGACGCAGTTTGGCTACGGCTTCCCTTTCCGAATGTTTGACCAGAAACACCGACCCGACGTTCTCGC
>JARRLJ010000381.1:0-3352 GCA_037387025.1 Gemmatimonadales bacterium | reverse complement strand
GAGAGCGCGCGGAGTGGAAGTGCTGCTGATGCGCGCACTAGGGCGGCACTGGGCCTGGTCGGCTAACTACGCGTACGCCATTGCCGAAGATGAGGTGGACGGGCGGTGGATGCCCAGGAACCTCGACCAGCGACACACGATAGGGCTCAATGCGAGCTACAGTCCGAGCGCACGCTGGCAATTTGCCGGGGGGTGGTACTTCCACACCGGATGGCCGGCCACCGAGATAGCGTACGCGGTGGACACGACTTCAAATGGCATTGTGATCTTCTCGCGGCAATTCGGTCCGCTGAACGCGATCCGACTGCCCGGCTACCATCGTCTCGATCTTCGTGTCACTCGCACATTTCCGGTGGGACACGGCGAGCTCCAGGCATATGTAGACTTGTTCAACATATACGGCCGCAACAATCTCAGGTCCTACATCTTCAGTGCATCGCTGCAAGATGACGGCCGCCTGGTCGTGAACCGTTACGACGGCGACGAGCTGTTGCCGTTTCTGCCGTCCAAAGGGTTCCGCTACGAGTTCTAATCCGGAGGTCGCGGTGTTGAGAAAACTGACGTTGCTATTTGCCGTTGTCCTGACTGTCCAGCTTTGGCCTGCCGCTGCCGAATCACAGACCGTTTCGGTAGGTGGCAGACTCGGCTTCGTTGCTGGGGACGTGTGGTTCGAGGAAGAGGAGGCCAACGATATGCAGCAGCCGATGCCTGGCCTCCAGGTAGGAGGTGTCTTGGCGTACCGATTGAACTCGATCGTCTCGCTGCAGACCGAACTGTGGTACGTGCAGAAGGGGTGGACTGAAACGAGAGCAGATGGCGGCCGGAGGTTGTCATACGTGGAGCTGCCCCTGCTCGTGAGGTTGGCCCCTTCGTGGAAGACCGCACCTCAGTTGATCGCCGGTCTATCAGTGAGTCGCGAGCTGGCGTGCTCGGTTACAGGTGTGGATGAGGGCAGCTTGAGCTGTGACGATGCGCGGGTGAAATGGAACCGTGCGAAGACCCAGCTGGGTACCTGGCTCGGGCTCGGGCTGGGGAGGCGGCTCGGCCAAGGCGAGCTCCATGTTCAACTACTTGGGAACCTGAACCTGACTAACGTCAACCGCGAGACGCTGCCGCGGGGTTACACGAAGTTGCTCTCAGTGGCGCTGTCGGCTGCGTTCATGATTCCATTGGGGGGACGGTAGGATGACTTCACGTGCACGACACACATCCCGACTGTGGCAGACCGTGGTTATGCTAGCGTTAGTGGCCGGCGCATGCGGGGAAACGCCGCTCGAACCTGTAAGCGTCTCGCCGGTCGCAGGGCTGCAGGGGTTCGAGGCCGCGCTCGACAGCATCCGGGTGGAGCTGCAGATCCCCGGCCTTGCCGCGGCAATCGCTCAGGATGGAGACATCATTTGGTCGCGCGGGTTCGGCATGGCCGACGTAGAGCGTGGTATACCTGCTACCGACACGACGGCGTTCTACTTGGCGTCGGTGACGAAGTCGATTGGCGCGATCGTTCTCATGCAGCTAGTGGAGGAGGGCTTGGTCGACCTCGACGATCCCATCAGCGAGTACGGAGTGAACCTCGAGGCTGACGGAGTGATCGGCGTGAAACACGTCTTCAATCACACGTCGGAAGGCACCCCAGGCACGGTCTTCAGGTACAACGGAAGCCGCTACAGCAAGTTGGGAGATGTGATATTGCGGGCCAGTGGCAGGTCGTTTGCGCAGTTGCTGGCCGAGCGAATATTGCGGCCGCTCGGGCTGCGCCACACCGCACCCGATGTCCAAATTCTGCCGGATTTCTACGTCGCCGGCCTCGACAGGCAGGAGTTTCTCGCCAATGTCGCGATGCCGTACGAGCTGAGGAGTGGTCTGGTCGTTCCCTCCGGTCGGTTACGGCATTTCAGTCCCGCCGCTGGCCTGGTCTCGTCGGCGCGGGACGTGGCAGCCATCTCGATCGCGCTCGGCGCGGACCAGTTTCTCGATCCTACGACCAAGGAAACAATGTTGTCGCCCTCGATCGAAATAAACGGATCGGAGCGGACGTACGGCCTGGGTTGGTACGTGCAGACTTACAACGGTGTCAAGCTCGAATGGCACTACGGCCTGGCGATTGGGCATTCGTCTCTGCTCGTTCGCGCGCCACAGCAGGGACTCACGTTCGTGGCGCTCGCCAACACCAGTAGACTGACCGGGGCCTACGACATGGCCGCGGCCGACATCATGGAGACGGGCCCCGGACGGTTGTTCGTGGAGTCGTTCGTACTGGGGCAGAACAGCCGCTGATAACTAGCCGTTGGTCTACAAGTTTGCCTCGAGCACCAACTCGAGAGGTCGTCGCCTTTCGTCACACTGTCGGCTCCACGTTCGCGTTCAAGCGAAAGAGGTTGGTGGGGTCATACACGTTCTTGACCTCGACCAATCGAGGGTAGTTCGACCGGTAGTTGCTCGTCACCGTACTGGGTGTGTATGCATCGGGGTCACCGTCGTTCACATAGAACCCCTGGGTGAACGGTTCGATAGTGGTCCACGCCTGTTTGATCCATGCGACGTGCTCGCTCGGATCGTCCCCGAACGCCCAGTCGACACCAAGACCCAGATTGCCGAATGCATCGCGGTAGGGGAACGCCGTGGCATCATTCGCTACCCGCCCTATGGCACCGCCACTGTGCTGCACGAACATCGTCGTGGAGCGGGACGGATGTCCTTCGATACCCTCAACGATCGCGGTGATCAGATCGGCGGATATTGCAGGAATGAAGCCGCTCTTGAGATAGCTGGCACGTGCCCTGGGATCATCGATGTCCCCCGATCGCTGCAAGTCGACATACTCGATCGGTTCGACGTTATCCATGACGGGCGTTCCCAACTGCCGCAGTGGAGCCAGTGCATGATCTGCCTCCTCTGGGGCACCACAATAACACACCGAGAATCCGATCACGCCGGGTTCGCCGCCGGGCGGCAGCAACATTCCGAAGTCCAGAGCCAACTCGTCGGGAGCCTCGGGACCGTAGTCCGCGTAGAGTTGCAGCACATCTCTGGCTCGCGCGATCGGGAACATCATCAATCCTCCCAATACCTGGTGCTGCATCGGATGGAGCCGGAACTCGAACGAAGTCACGATTCCAAAGTTGCCGCCGCCACCCCGCACGCCCCAGAACAAATCGGGATGCAGCTCGGGATTGGCTCTACGGAACTGCCCGTCTGCCGTAACAACGTCCACAGCAGTGAGGTTGTCGATCGCCAGACCGAACTTTCTCGCGACACGCCCGAACCCGCCCCCGGTGACCAACCCTCCGACGCCCGTATGTGACACGGTACCCATAGGGGTCACCAAGCCCTGTGACATCGACTCGTGATCGAG
>JARRLJ010000380.1:0-4932 GCA_037387025.1 Gemmatimonadales bacterium | reverse complement strand
CATGCGACTGTCCCCGGCTTGCGTCGGGGTCAATAGCAGGGACCTTGAGACGTTTCAGATCAACGTATCTGCGATGCAGGACGTGCTCAGGTCGATACCGAAGGAGGTCGTGGCAGTTGCCGAGAGTGGTATGGAGCAGCGAGAAGATGTGGAACTGGTGGCATCTTGGGGAGCAGATGCCGTGCTCGTCGGAACGGCATTGGCCGGGTCCGCGGAACCGTCTGAGGCAGTGCGAACCATGACCGGCGTGAAAAGGCATGACAGGGGCTAGTGCTCGCGTCGGCCGGTTTGGTCCCTACGGTGGTCGCTATGTTCCCGAGACGCTGATTGCGGCGTTGGATGAGCTGACCCAGGTCTATGACCTGGCTGCCGTCGACTCCGATTTCGAACGAGAGCTGAGCCAACTACTGCATTCGTATGTCGGCCGTCCGACTCCCCTGACCGAGACGCCACGTCTGTCGGACCTCGCGGGGTGTCGCGTACTGCTGAAGCGCGAAGATCTGAACCACACCGGCGCGCACAAGATCAACAACCCCCTAGGTCAGGTGCTGCTCGCATTGCGCATGGGCAAACGCAGGATCATTGCGGAGACCGGAGCCGGCCAACACGGCGTCGCGACGGCGACGGCCTGTGCCAGATTCGGTCTCGAGTGCGTGGTCTACATGGGGGAGGAGGATATGGGTCGCCAGCGGCTCAACGTATTTCGAATGGAGAGCATGGGGGCGACGGTGGTGCCGGTGTCGTCGGGCACGCGCACTCTCAAGGATGCCACCAACGAGGCGCTACGCGATAGGGTGACTAACGACGACACCACTCATTACGTGTTGGGGTCGGTGGTAGGGCCGGACCCGTTTCCGCGGATCGTGCGCGATTTTCAGGCAGTTATCGGGAAAGAAGCCCGTGCCCAGGTTATAGAACTGACAGGTGCACTTCCACGGACGGTTGTCGCCTGTGTGGGTGGCGGATCCAACGCCATGGGGATCTTCACGGCGTTCCTGCCTGACGAGCAGGTAGAACTGGTTGGAGTGGAGGCCGGGGGGGAAGGTATCGATACCGGACGTCACGCCGCATCCTTGGCGGCGGGGCGACCGGGAGTTCTGCACGGGAGCTTGAGTTACCTGCTGCAGACCGATGACGGTCAGGTGCGGCCCGCTCACTCGATCTCCGCCGGTCTTGACTATCCGGGCGTAGGTCCCGAACATGCCTACCTGAAAGAAACTGGCCGGGTCAACTATGAGGCCATCACGGATGAGGGAGCGCTGGAGGCCTTCTTTCTCCTCTCGCATATGGAGGGTATCCTTCCCGCGCTCGAATGCGCGCACGCGTTGGCTTGGATAGTAGCGAATGCCGGGCGCTGGACCTCCTCCGATGTCGTCTTGCTCAACCTGAGTGGACGCGGTGACAAGGACGTGGCACATATAGCGGAACTGAAGAACAGCGGGCCGTGACGGAACCCACGACGTCGGACCAGGCAGTCGACAGTTCGGCTGTCGAGAACCTCGTCCAGGTTCTGGTCAAAGGGCTGCGCGCAATTCAGCTATACCTTCCCAACAATCCCATCTATCAGAAAGCGGTTGACAACGTTCGCGCCGCGTTTGCCCCGGTTTGGGAGGACATGCCCGAACTGTACCTGCAGGTGACCGAATCCGAGTTGTTGTGGGAGGACATTCCAGTCTACTCCCAGCCCAGCAAGGCGGAAAGCGTCGCATGGTTCCTGTTCAAGGACGGTGTCAGGTCGTTTACGTTGGCCCGGGGCATAGAAGACGAGGAAATCGTCGCTTTCTTGGAGGTGATCAAGAAAGCGCAGAGCCTTCCGAAGGACGCCACGGATGATCTGCTGACCCTTTTGTGGGAGCAGGATTTCCAGTACGTCCTGTACACGGCTGTCGAGTTGGGTGCGGAGGGAGTAACTCCCTTGGAGCCTGCGAAAGATGGTTGGGTAGCGGGCTCGGCTCCGGAAGCAGAGGAGGTCCGAAGACGAGTGCAGCAGGATGTGGCCGCGGAAGAGGAAACTCCATCGGCGATCGTTCGCATGGACGATTTCGACGGTACCATCTATTTCCTGGATGAAGCCGAGCTGAAATACAGAAGAGGCGAGATCGAGCGAGAATACTCGCAGGATCTGCAGCGCAGCGTACTCTCGATGTTGCTCGACCTTCTGGAACTCCAGACGTACACTGCGGTACGCGCCGAGCTGATATCGATCCTCGAGCACCTCATTCCATACCTGCTCGCTGCCAGTGAGTTTCACTCGGTTGCGTATCTCTTGAGGGAACTCCGCACGATTCTGGAGCGTGCACGTGAGCTGCTTCCGGAACACCGCAAGGCAATCACCGAGCTACCGGCGAGGCTATCCCAGGCCGAAGTTCTGGGTGAGCTGCTTCAATAACTCGACGCGGCCGTGGTCACGCCGGCCGAAGACGATCTGATGGAGCTGTTCGGCGAGTTGCGTCCGGAGGCGCTCCAGGCGGTGTTGGAATGGATGCCCAAGCTGACCAATGACGCCGTAAGGAAGCCGCTGGATCGTGCTGCGAAACGCCTGGCTGCGAGTCATCCCGACCAGGTCATTCAGACGTTGGAAACGGGGGACGTCCCCGTCGTGATCATGACTCTACAGATGGTTGCACAGCTCGCGATTCCTCCATTCGTCCAGGCACTGGGCACTCTACTGGAGAGAGAGGAACCCGAAGTCCGTAAGGAGGCGGTGAGTGCTCTAGCTGCCACAGGCTCGCCGGGTGCAATGCGGGAACTCGAGAAGGCAATCGACGACGCGGAAAGGGATGTGAGAGTGATCGCAGTGAAGGCGTTATCTGAGAAGGGGCACCAGGCGGCGTTCTCGAAGATTGAGGCCGCCGTGATGGGCAAAGGACTGCGTGGCGCCGACCTCACGGAGAAGACAGTGTTCTACGAGGCTTATGGGCTCATGGCCGGAGACGATGGTGTCGCTAGGCTTCGTCCGATGCTGGAGACAAAAGGACTGCTCCGTAGGAAAGGAGATGCGGAGACCCGCGCTTGTGTTGCCATGGCACTCGGCAAGATCGGTGGTGAAGAAGCAAAGGGTGTATTGGAGCAAGCGGCAGCGGAGGAAAAGGACGTGCTCGTGAAGAATGCTATCAACCGGGCTCTGAGGGAGATTGGCTAGAGTGGTGGATTCGGAACAGCCACAAAGAGAGACGGGACTCACCGAAGCGGCCAGAGCGCTGTTTGATGTCGAGCCCGAACTGGAAGTGCGAGTTGCCGGCGAGTTCATCTTCGTCAATTCCACGCGATTGCGATTAGCCCTGGACAACTACTCGACGTTCAGCCACATACTCACGACACTGCGTGAATGCGGAGTCGGAGCAATCCATGTGGATGAGAACGTGGAACGGCGCGAATGGCAGATTCTGCTATCGCTGATACTCTCGTCCGCAGCGAGTGAATCGGGAGGTGAAGGATTCGACGATTTGCTGAAGAAGCTGTCGGAGGGCGGGGTCATGCACATCGACCTCGAACGTCCCTGGGAGAGCACCAATTACGAGGACGCCGAACAGAGAAAGCGAGCCGCCAAACGCACGTATGAGCAATCGGTCGCGGTCACACAAGAAGTGATCAACAGCGTCCGCATGGGTCGGACGGCGAGCGTCAAGAAGGTAAAGCGCGCTGTGCAGAACATCGTCGATCAGGTGCTGCAAAACGAGACCTCCATCGTCGGCCTCACCACTATCCGTGACTACGACCAGTATACATTCAACCACTCTGTGAACGTTTGCATCTTTAGCATCTCGATAGGGAAACGCCTCGGCCTCACCAAGCTGCAGCTATACGATCTGGGACTTGCGGCCCTGCTGCATGACGTTGGAAAGAGCAGGGTACCAATAGACGTGCTGAATAAGACCGAGGCGCTTACGGACAATGAATGGCGCATAATGCAGGCTCATCCTTGGTTGGGTGTGCTTACATTGTTCGGGCTGAGGGGGTACGGAGAGATTCCGTATCGCGGCATCGTTGTGGCTCACGAACACCACATGAAGATCGATCTCACGGGATACCCAAAGACGATCAGGGATCGGGAACTGTCGGTCTTCTCGAAGATCGTAGCCGTTGCAGACGGGTTCGACGCGGCCACTTCTCGCAGGGTGTATCAGACGACACCGATACAGCCGGACCAGGTGTTGCGTGAGATGTGGGAGAACCGCCGCCGCGGGTATGATCCGGTGCTGGTCAAAGCGCTGATAAACCTGCTGGGTATATATCCCGTAGGAACGTGCGTCATCCTCGACACATACGAGATGGCTATCGTACATGCAGCCAGTGCCGATGTGACCCAGCTAAACCGGCCCGTGGTCCGTGTGATCTGCACAGCCGACGGTTCCAGGCTGGACCCCGGACCTCTGGTGGACCTGGCCGAAGTGGATGCCGAGGGTGCGCACAAGCGCTCCATAATCAAGGTTGTCGACCCAGCCAAGTACGGCATCAACCCTGCCGACTATTTTGTCTGACCATCCGATAGACGTGCAGTGGGCGCACGTGCGTTCAAATAGACGCGCCGCACTGATACCCTATTTGACAGCAGAATACCCTTCGCATGCGGCTAGCATTCAGGCCCTTCGTATGGTGGAAGAAGTGGGGGCGGATTTCGTGGAAGTGGGTATTCCGTTCAGCGATCCGCTGGCTGACGGGCCCGTCATTCAACGATCAACCCAGGTGGCCTTGGAAGGTGGGACAACCGTCTCTGGTGTCATCTCGTTGATCCGCGAGGCTGCGCTGAAGGTCCCGGTTATTGCGTTTGGATATCTCAACCCCATCTTGACATACGGAATCCATAGGTTTCTGGACGATGCCGCTGAGGCTGGGGTGGCGGGTCTACTTTTGACTGATCTGCCTGCGGGTGAAGATGCCGAACTCGAGGCGACGATCCGTGACAGTTCGCTGGCCCTCATACGACTGGTT
>JARRLJ010000379.1:0-3363 GCA_037387025.1 Gemmatimonadales bacterium | reverse complement strand
GATTCAGCAGAGCCTGGCGCAGCTGTCCAACGGGCAGCCTACAACGGACATCTTCGGCCACCGTTGCATCGAGACTCACGCGTTCAGGCACCTGGTAACGCACCAACGACAACAGTGTCTCCACGCATTCTTTGAGTCCGATATCGATTGCGGGCTCGGGTGCATGGCGCGCTTCCGCAAGCTGGTTGGTCAGCAGTTGGTTCAGGCGATCGATCTCATCCATCACCAGATTGATTCGACCGACCTGTGCCGGGTCCGTCATGTGATCGCGCAGTCGGCCACATGCCATTCGAACTCCGGCTAGCGGATTACGCAGCTCGTGCGCAAGCCCGGCAGAAAGTGCACCTACTGCGGCCAGACGTTCGCTTTCCGCGAGCTGACGATTGAGATCCAGTAAAGTGGCCGTCGCCTCGCGCACCTCTTGCTCGAGAGTGTGCTCGCGTCGACGGTGCTCTTCCTCCAAGGAGCGTAACCGGGCCACCAGAGTATTGTAGTTGCGGTACACTGGCTCAAGCGCCGGACTCGCCTGCGCAATTGCCGTCGACGGGATTTGACGGTACTCCTGCACGGAAAGCTCCCTCAACAGCAACGCAAGATCGTCGAGCGGTCGCCAGACACGGTCGCGCAGCAGGTAAGCAATGCACAGAGCCGCTACGGGAATAGCGAACAGCAGGACAATAGCAAGCTCGAATTCAAAACGCGCCGTTTCGTCGATGTCCTGCAGTAATTTCGCTTGAGCCTCCTGTTCGCGCACCAATACTCCGCGCAGCATTGTGAGCGCGCCCGAGAGACGTTTATTCGGTGCGACCGAATCGTCGGAGAGGAGCCGTTCGATGAGCCGCAACTGCTTCGGGGTATCTTCCGCCCGATGTCGGTCCAGGGCGATGAGCTTCGCAACCGCGGCCGGCAGCGCCTCGAACTCTGATTTCGGCACCGGCCGGTCATCGGTTCGCGATTTGACAAGAACTTGCTCCACCGCGATTGTCAGGTCCCGCAGCAGGCTGAGGTGTTCAATATGATTCTGCACGGGCTCGAGGCGAACAAGACCACGCCACGCCACGAAGACCAACAGGCCCACGAGCAAGAGAAGCACCGCTGCGGCCAGGAGTGCAGGCAACCGGAGGGGGCCGAGCAACTGGCCAGGTAGTATCGATGAAATGCGCTTATCCAACAGAAGCGCATTTTTGCTATCTGTGCCGCACGAGGCAAGAGCAGGACTCAGCGGTCGCTCGATACGAGTGTGCATGTATCGTTCACGATTCGAGCCAAAAGCCGGTGCGAGACTCGGCTGATGTCGCTCGCACGAGGATGGTCAGCATCAGCGAGGCCGTTCACTTCTCGCGATAGATCCTCGAGGGCTGCGTCCGCGGCAAACTGACCCACTGCGCGGCGCAAGGCCGCATGGGCTGTTTCCGGGTCATTTTCGATAGCTTGCTGCGCGGCGCGCAAGTCGCAGTAAGCAGCGTACGCATTGGCATCACGAAGCCGGGTCACGACTACCACCCGCGAGAGCGCGCGCCGCACTGCGGAGCGGGCGGCATACCAGTGTGGTGGCGAATCCTCCTCGGCTGCTCCCAGCGCCGCCGACACGTCCGCCGACACGTCCATGACCGGGAACATCGTCACTCGCAGTGCCGAGGTTCGGGTTACAGATTGCTCTTGCCAATGAGACGGGCGCGAGCGCGCCTTGCTGCCGAGGCTTGGCCGGCTCCGAGACGGCTGCAGGGGGAAGGGGCCAGGCAACGTCACTTCAACCATCTCGCGCTCGGCTCCAGCGGCGACCCAGCCGACGGGCACCGCAGCAGGATCGTATCCCGTGGCGCAATGATCGCGGTTACCCGTATCGCCTTCGAACACCGGGACGGGATTCGCGATACCATCGAGCTGCTGGCGTGCGTCGACCAGGGCTTCGCGTAAGCTCAGTGGATAGCGTTGGTGGATGGCATCCCGAGCGGCACGCAGATCGCCGATGACCGTTTGTCCAGGACCGAACTCGACGTCATCACGTAGCGGTACTGACATGTCGGCGAGCACCCTGGTCGTGCCACAAAATGCAGAGATGGCGTGGGCGTCAGCCACCACTGGCCCCGACAACCCCATCGCTACAAGCGTCACCATCGGTAACAAGAGCATCCGCGTGCTTCGATAGAGCCGTTTAGTGAATCGATAAAGCGCAAGTGTTCTCATGGTCCGGTTATCACTGCCCGCGACACTCCGCCCCTTGGGTGAGCCGGTGCCTGCCTGGACCGGTTATCCGGTGTTGCTCGGAACACTCACGGCAACGACCAGGGTCTCCTGGCCCCGGCGAATTCGAAGGGCGACCGGTTTGTCATCGCTGACAGCCTTGACCAGCTCATCGAACTGTGCGGCGCTCTCGATGGGTGTACGGTTGAACGACACGATAACATCGCCCACTCGAATGCCGGCCTGCGTCGCCGGTCCCTGCTCCATTGAGCGAACGACGACCCCGCCTTCCGTGAGCTTCAACTGCTGGCGCTCGGCCGCAGTCGGATCCGACACCGTCATGTGTAGCGCAGAAGCTACCTTGCCCGTCGCCGGCTGCCCCGATTGGGCAACGGTCGTCTGGCTGAGCGCCCCAATCTTGGCGAAGATCTCCGTCTCGTCACCCTCGCGTAGCACATCGAGGCGCACACGACGTCCCGGCGAAGTGTTGCCAACGAGCGCCGGCAAATCGCCGAACTGGTCAATGGCCGTACCGTTGTAGCCGAGAATGATATCGCCGGCGCGGATACCCGCGGCGGCTGCAGGGCTATCTTGCGTCACGTCCGCGACGAGGGCACCGCGCGGGCGATCCAGACCGAATGCGGTCGCCAAGTCCTGGCTCACCGGTTGAATGTGAATCCCGAGCCATCCGTGCTCGACGTGCCCAGTCGTCTCCAGCTGACTCGCGACACGCGTCGCGAGATCAATGGGAACCGCGAAGGAGAGCCCCATATAACCGCCCGTGCGGCTGAATATTTGAGAATTGATTCCCACCACACGCCCCTCGGTATCGAGAAGCGGCCCGCCCGAGTTGCCGGGATTGATGGCGACGTCGGTCTGAATGAAGGGCACGTAGGTATCTCCAGGCAGGCTACGGCCCACCGCGCTAACGATGCCAGCAGTGGCGGTGGACTCGAGTCCGAACGGAGAGCCGATGGCGATCACCCATTGACCGACTGCGAGATCACGCGCATCGCCGACCGGGAGAGTGGGCAACCCCGCAGCATCGATCTTGAGGAGGGCCACGTCGGTGCGCGTGTCAGCGCCCACGACCTTGGCTGGAAGCTCCCGGTGATCGGCCAGGCGCACCGTCACCTCGTCGGCATTCTCGACCACGTGAGCATTGGTGAGGATGTAGCC
>JARRLJ010000378.1:0-3370 GCA_037387025.1 Gemmatimonadales bacterium | reverse complement strand
GAGGAGGACACCAAGACTGTGCTGCAGCAATTTGTGCTGCCGCCCAAAGTCGGTCTTGGCAAACATCGGCGGGATTTCGGGCGAGCTACCGAGCAAATTCTGGTAGAAGGCGTCGAAGAAACCCGGTACATCACAACACCGGGCGTAACTGTCCTGTGCAGTTGTCAATTGGTCCGCGCGCATGAAACGGATAACATAGCGCCATGCGCCGGGATTAGGCAATCCTAAGCGCAGAGAAGCCGAGGCGCAGTCAATGCAGACGGGAAGAGAGGCAGATGAGACCGAAAGTTAGGAGAATGGCGACAGACCGTTGGGGGGCAGGGGTTCGCGGTAGCCGCGGTCCACCAGGCCTTCAGGTTCGTGTCCCAGTTGAGTAGCTGATTCCCGTCTTCGGCCAGGAGGTCGCTCACCAGCCTATCAGTCCTGCCGCCCTGTCTCCCGCCGCTCCTGCGTCCCCAGCCACTCATGCCTCTAGTCCCCCCGTCCACACCTGGGCCGTCTCGTATCTCCGCTCCTTCTTGAAGCCTCTTTCCGCACCGCATACATTCGCCCTGTCGATTCCCTCCGTGAGGAAAAAGTGAAGCTGTTACTTCCCAAGTCTTTGACGCCCCCGTTGGCGGCGCTGGGTCTTTGCATCGTTACCGCGGCGAATGCCGCGGCTCAGGCAATCCCGATCACTTCAGACATGCTCGAGGAACTCCGGTTTCGCACCATTGGACCAGCGGTCACGGGCGGACGCATCCACGATGTGGAAGCACTACCCGACAACCCATCGACCATTTATCTGGCCACCGCATCCGGCGGCATTTGGAAGTCGACCAACAAAGGAACGACTTGGGCGCCGATTTTCGAGCATCAGCCCGTTAGCACCTTCGGAGACGTGGCCATCGCCCCTTCAAACAGCGACATCATCTGGGCCGGGACGGGTGGGCAGAACAACCGCCAGAGTACTTCCTGGGGGAACGGCATCTACCGTTCATCGGATGGGGGCATGACGTGGACGCATAAGGGACTGGAGGAAACCCGCCACATCGGTGAGGTCGTTGTCCATCCCTTGGACCCTGAGGTCGCATACGTCGCAGCCCTGGGAAACCTGTGGGCTCCCAGTGAAGAGCGCGGCGTGTACAAGACAACCGACGGAGGAGCAAACTGGTCCCGCGTGCTCTTCATCGACACTTTGACGGGAGCCGTCGAGATGGTCATGGACCCTGTGGACCCTAGCGTGCTGTACGCAGCAACCTACCAGAGGCTGCGTCGGACCTGGGGTTTCAATGGCGGCGGACCAGGCAGCGGCATATACAAGACGACTGATGGAGGTGCCACGTGGGAGGAGCTGGTCAACGGCTTGCCGGCTGGCGACAAGGGCCGCATCGGTTTGTCAATTGCACGCACCAACGGCTTGGTGCTCAACGCAACGATCGAGCACGCAGATGAGGGCGGTGTATATCGGACGGATGACGGAGGCGAGACTTGGGAAAAGGTTTCGAATCTCAGTCCCCGCCCCATGTACTACAGTCATATCTACATCGATCCCACCAACGAAGATCGGGTCTACATCCTGGCCACGTCGTTTTACAGGAGTGAGGATGGCGGCCGTTCCTTCGACACGCTTCCCACGCGACCCACATATGACGTCGGTGTACACAGTGATTTCCACGATCTCTGGATCGACCCGAACAATGCGAATCATTTCTACCTGGTAGGTGACGCCGGGCTGCACGAATCTTGGGACATGGGCCAAACCCACATGCGGATCAACAATCTCCCGATCGGCCAGTTCTACGCGATCGGAGTGGATATGCGCGACCCCTACTACGTCTATGGTGGGATGCAGGACAATCATTCGTGGATGGGGCCCAGTGACACGCGCCATTGGATCGGCATCATCAACGACGACTGGCGTCAAATTGGTTTTGGCGACGGTATGTACCAGCAACCCGATCCCAGCAGTCATCGTTACGTGTACGTCCTGGCGAACGATGGTAGCATTCTGCGGCTGGATGCCGAAACGGGCGATGCTCTGGGGGTGCGACCAGTACCGCCGGAGGGTGAGGAATCCTATCGGTTTGATTGGGTCACGCCGAGCCTGGTTTCCAAACACGATCCCCAGGTGGTCTACCTCGGGGGCAACCGTCTATTCATATCCCGTGACCGAGGTGTGAGTTGGGACCGGACGGAGGATCTCACTCGACAGATCGATCGTGATGATCTAGAACTGATGGGTGTACTCGGATCGGAACCGATGTTGTCCAAGAACGACGGGACCGGTTCGTTTGGAGAGATTACGACAATAGCGGAGTCACCTATCGACGCACACGTACTGTGGGTGGGCACCGACGACGGCAACGTGCAGGTCTCGCGGGACGGTGCACAGACATGGACCGAGGTGTCCGGTAACGTACCCAGCCTGCCGAACGGCACCTACGTGAGTCGCGTAGCCACCTCCGCCTTGAGTCCGGCGACGGCCTATGCCACCTTCGACGCCCATCGAGACGGCGATTTCGCCCCCTACGTGGTTCGTACGTCCGACTTCGGACAGACTTGGGTTTCGCTCGCCGCCGGGCTCCCCACTGGTTCGGCGAATGTCATCATCGAGCACCACTCGAATCCGGACGTTCTGTTTCTTGGAACCGAGCACGGGCTGTTCGTGTCAACCGACGCGGGCGAGCACTGGGCGAAGTTCCAAGATCTCCCAACGACATTGTACGACGACCTGGTCATTCATCCACGCGACAACGACCTCATCGTCGGAACGCACGGGCGGAGCATCCTGATACTCGACGATCTCACTCCGCTGGTAGACTGGTCCGCTGCCGGCCGGATCGCCTCCGCACACCTGTTTCCGATTCGACGTGCCACGATCTTCCAATACTGGAAGGACACCTCATACCGGGCGAACGCTGCGTACGCTGGTGAAAACGCCCCATTCGGAGCAATCCTCTCCTACTATCTCAAGAACGATGTAGCGAGTGCGACGGTTCGGATATCGAACGGACGAGACGTAGTGCGTGAGCTCGATGTACCTGCAACAGCGGGCCTCCACCGTCTAACATGGGACTTACGTTATCCGCCGCCGCCCGGAGGTGGCTTTGGACCGCCGGTGACCACGCAGTTGCCACAGCCCGTCGGCCAGCGAGGCCCGTTCGTGTCTCCGGGTACGTACACCGCAACGCTCGTCGCAGGAGGTGCTGAATCGAGCCAGTCGTTTGAGGTTAGGGGAGATCCAATGATGAGCATTACTCAGGAGCAATGGGAGGAACGCGAGGCCTTCCTTGTTGCCTTGCTCAACGCTCAGAACAGGATCCAGGAGGCATCCCGTACGGCATCTCAACTTCGGTCTCGGTTGGAGGCCAGCCGCGACTCCCTTGGC
>JARRLJ010000377.1:0-3628 GCA_037387025.1 Gemmatimonadales bacterium | reverse complement strand
ATGACCAGTTTCGAAGGGGCGAATGACTAGTATGACACCGGCAGGGTCGCCTGCGAGCGAGTTATGGGAGTTCTCAGGCTGGGGCAGAGCGGAGCGCATAGCTGACTTGGGCGCCGGGCCAACTCACGTTTCCCGCCTCGATCAACCGCACAAACACAGCCTGGGCGCTTGGCGGGCGACCGCTATCTGCGGCAACGACATCACATCCAGCGTGCTCTATGTGTCCGCCCTGTGCGCCGCTCAAGCAGGGGACCTACACAGTTCTATTGAACACAACCAACAAGAAGCTCGCGGCAGGTGCAGCGGGCCTCACGTTGCTGTCCTACATCGCTACTGCCGTCATCAGTGCCAACGAAGCGATGCACTACGCCAGCAACCTGTTCGACAACATCAACGTGATCTGGGCCACCGTGACGTTGTTGGGCGCGTTTGCTGTGCTGAACATCCTTGGGATTACCGAGTCAGCAGCGGTGGCCCTCGTCATCTTCGTCGTCCACATCGCTACACTCACAGTGCTGACCGGTGTCGCCGGGTTTGCCGTCATACGAGATCCGTCGCTACTGGCTCAGAACTGGCAGCTGCCGAATCCCGACGGCGTGTTGCACGCTTTGTTCTTCGGGTTCGCTGCTGCCATGCTTGGAATCAGCGGATTCGAGAGTTCCGCCAATTTCATCGAGGAACAGCGAGAGGGCGTCTTCCCAAAGACCTTGCGCAACATGTGGGTTGCCGTGGCGATCTTCAATCCGCTCATCGCCTTCCTCGCGCTGGGTCTGCTACCGCTGGCGACCATCCGGGAGGTACCGGCCGATCTCCTGGCCCAGATGGGCACTGTTTCGCTGGGCCGCTCATTGGGCTGGTGGGTCAGCGTCGATGCTGTGTTGGTGCTCTCAGGGGCCGTGCTCACCAGCTATGTGGGAGTGACCGGCCTCGTGCGACGGATGAGTCTGGATCGCTGTCTGCCGCAGGTGTTGCTCAAAGAGAACCGGTCGCGCCGAACGAACCACTGGATCATTCTCAGCTTCTTCGCCTTGTGCACATCGATCCTGCTCGTCACGCACGGGACCATCCAGACACTGGCCGGCGTATACACGCTCTCATTTCTCAGCGTCATGGCCCTCTACGCGATCGGGAACATGCTGCTCAAGCGAACGCGGGGACGGCTGCCCAGAACCGAGCGGGCAGGGTGGATCACGGTAACGTTCGCCCTGTTCGCGGTACTTGTTGGGCTGCTCGGAAACGTGCTCCTAGAGCCGCTGAACGTTGAAGTGTTTGTCACCTACTATGCATTCACTGTGGCTGCAATCGCCGTCATGTTTCTCCGCGTGGAGCTCCTGAAGCTTGGCCTCTTCGTCTCACGGGCAGTCGTCGACAGAGTGATGTCGGTCAACGAATGGGTTCGCTCCACGGTTCACCGCAAGATTGAAGACATAAGCGGGCGTGCGGTCGTGTATTTCACCCGGGGAGACGACATAGCGGTACTGAACCGGGCAGCGCTATACGTGCTCAAGAACGAGCAGACGAAAAGGCTCAAGGTAGTAAACGTCTACGGCGACGAGGCGGACATACCGCCCCATCTCGCCCAACAGCTTCAGACGATAGATCGGTTATATCCACAGCTTCGGATAGACTTCGTGGCGGTGAAGGGAGAATTCGGCCCGGAACTCATCGAGCGTCTCTCGCGGCGATTGGGCGTGCCCAAGAACTACATGTTCATCGGCACGCCGGGTGACCGGTTCCCACATCGTATCGAGGACCTGGGTGGCGTACGATTGGTAATCTGACCTGAATCCTCCGTATCTCTACGGACCCCGCCGTACGTACTTTCCCTAATACCGCTCCACACGACCGTCCGATAGGGTTCTTACACATTGTAACACAAAACCGCAACTCGAGTTTTCCCATGACTTGCCGTGCACTCCTGGCGATCCCCTGCGCACTTTCTCTTCTCGCGACGGATGTGGTGGCGCAACAGACCACCGATACAACCAGTACTCCAGATAGCGTTCTCGTTCTCACCGGAATAACGGTTACTGCGACCCGATCAGAGCGTCCCGTAATCGAAGTGCCAATGCCGGTTACCGTGTTGGGCCAGCTGTCCCTTCGTGAGCTCGGTGCCAACTCTGTAGCCGATGCGTTCCGGGACGTTCAAGGACTCGACGTCACCGGCGTCGGCACCTCACAGGTGCGTCCCATCATCCGCGGCCAGCGCGGGCAACGGATCCTCGTTCTCGGGGACGGTTTGCGACTGAACAACGCGCGGCGCCAGCAGGACTTCGGCGAGATCCCGGCGGTGTTCGACATCTCCTCAATCGAGCGAGTGGAAATCGTGCGCGGCCCCGGTTCGGTGCTCTACGGGAGCGATGCAATCGGTGGCGTTGTCAATCTTGTGACGATACCTCCCGATCGAGACGGCCTACATGGCTCGGTCGGTTATCAATACTCGACACATGACAAACAACAGAATGTGCGCGGAACACTAGAGGGGCGTTTCGGCCGCTTGGCGTTTCGCGCGCGTGGAACGTTCCGCAACACCGACGCCTACGAAGCCCCATCTGGAGCGTTTGGTGACATCACGCTGGCAACACCAACGCGCGTGCATGACACGGGCGTCCAGGATTACAGCGGTGAAGCGTTTCTCGGTTACAACATTGCCCAGGGACATGACGTCTCTTTGAAGTTCCAGCGATATTCGGCGGACTCCGCCGGCTTCGGATTCGTCGATCCGGCAGCCTACTCACCTGAGTCACCCGACATCGTTATCCAATACCCGAGCCAGCGGTTTGACCGTGTGAGCGCCAAGTACGAAGCGGCCACCCTGCCGCTACCAGTCGCCGACATGCTGGATGTGAACGGATATTGGCAGGGCAATGTCCGAGACCTCTCAGTTGATGTGCTGGTTCCGATAGGCGCCCCTGGACCCGACAGTGTCCTCTCGGCACAGCGCAACTTCAGCGACATCTCGACCGTCGGCGGTCGACTCGAGTTGAAGAAGTTCGTCGGGCAGAAGCTGACCATAACATACGGTGGTGATTACTTCCGCGACCGCAGCGAGAATTCTGATACGAGCTTGGCCGCAACTTACTTTCCGTTCGGCACATTTGTAGACACATCAACCGTATCCACCGTGCCGAACGCTACGTTCCAAAGCCTCGGCTTTTTCGGACAGGGTGAAGTGGAAGTGACATCGCGCGCGCGTGTCGTTCTCGGCGCCCGCTATCAGTCCACTCGAGCCGAAACGCATCCCGATGCAGGCGCGCCTCAGTCACCACGAACAGCCTCGGATCGCGCACTCGTGGGGTCGCTGAACGCAATCGTCGAGGCCGTGCCTGGGCTCAGGCTGCTCGGCACCGTCGGCCGCGGTTTCCGCTCACCCAATCTGATTGAACGGTTCTTCGAGGGCGTTACGCCAGAAGGCTTCGGATATCAGGTCGCCAACACGGATCTCGAACCGGAAACCAGCCTCAATGTCGATCTCGGAGCACGCGTCAATCGCGGCGTAATTTCGGCAGACGCGTTTGTGTTCCAAAACACGATCTATGATGCCATTCGCATTGAGGAAACGGGAGGGATCGACAGTTCCAGTAGCCTGCCCCAGTATCAGAACGTCAACATCGATCGCATACGAGTA
>JARRLJ010000376.1:0-3381 GCA_037387025.1 Gemmatimonadales bacterium | reverse complement strand
GGCCAATTCGGTTGTCGATAACGCGAATCCTGTCCTCGAGGTCCACGATCGCGACCGCCTCGAAGCCGTTCACCACCTTGGGGCGGGACGAGACCGAAACGAGCTGGCGGTCGAGCTGGGCCGCCTGGTCGACCAGAGTCTGAAGCTCAACCTCCGATTCGGATTCACCGGACGTGGCTGCCGGCCACGTCAGTATGCCATTGGCCCCCAAAGCCAAGGCTATGGCCGCCGCCGCGGCCCAACCCGTCCTCACGAACCACACACGCTTCCGCTGAGCCACGATGCTCTCTCTAACCACCGACCACCGATCTCGCGGCGCATTGAGACTGGGCAGTGCCTTCAATGCCGCAATTCTCTGGTGCAGGCGGTCCAGTTCATCGCGGCACTCGGCGCACTCGTCCACGTGCGTCCTCGCCCCGAGGGAACCTTCACCGTTCCGCACCTCGATCAGTTCCTGAATTGAGCAGTGTCTCAGCATTACGACTCCTCGCCGAGCATTCTTCTCAAACGGGCATGGGCGCGAGAGAGCTGTGACTTCGAAAAGCTCACCGTCTTTCCCATCATTTCGGCTATCTCCTCGTGTTTGTACCCTTCGACATCGTGCAACCACACCACCGCTCTGGACGCATCCGACAACCTCGCCAACGCAGTCTCCAAATCGAGCTGCAACGACACATCCGCTCCCTTCACCCCCGCAAAGCCAGCGTCCTCATGCAACTCATCAGTGATCCTGTACCGCTCGTAGCGCACCCGCATCAGCGCCTTGCTGGTAGCAACTCGCTTGATCCAGGCCGTCATGCTTCCCGAACCCTGGCCGCGGAATCTCGAGATGCTGCGGCAAACCTCTATGAAGGTTTCCTGCATCACATCTTCCGCATCTTCTTCGCTGCGGCAGATCCTCCGGGCAAGCGTGTAGACCAGTCCTTCGTAGGCTCGGTACAAGCGCTCGAGCGCTGACAGGTCGCCGGCTTTTGCCCGCTGGATCGCGATGTCGTCGACCGCTGCAAGGGTCATCTGGCTCATGCTCACTAGGATAGATGCTTCTGCAACCGGATTAGTCGCAGAACCTGGGCTGGCACTGGAAATTGTTGTGAAATATTGACTTACTCAGAGGTGTCTGGCGGGCAGCGCGCCATCGTCACGGTTCACACGACGAGATTCACCAGCCGATCCTGAACGTAGATCGCTTTACGAACCTCCTTGCCCTCGACGAATCGCTTCACACCTTCGTCCGCAAGAGCACTGTCCACGGCTTCATCCCGTGAGAGGCCGGGTGTTACGCGCATCCTACCACGGACCTTGCCGTTGACCTGCACAACTACTTCGATCTCGTCTGCGCGGGCCAGTTCCTCATCAAATGCCGGCCATGTAGCATCGTGTACGCTTCCTTCCTTTCCGACTCTCTCCCAGCATTCCGCGGAAAAGTGTGGAGCGAACGGTGCCAGCATGATGATGAGTGGTTCCATTAGCTCTGCTGGAACACCACTGCCCGATGCCACAAGGGAGCGCAACTCATTGCTGTACTCCATGAGCGCCGCGATCGCCGTGTTGTAATGCAGTCCTTCGAGATCGCTCGCGACCTTCTCGATTGTCTGGTGCAGCTTCCGCGTTGCTTGCCGGTCGATCTCGTCACTGTTCGCCGCAACATCAGGAATCAGTGCCCAGACCCTGTCCAGGAACCGCCGAATCCCTGCAATCCCTTCGTCGCGGAAGTCGCCACCCTCCAGGTACGGACCGAGAAACATCAGATACATGCGGAACGTATCTGCGCCCCACTGGGCTATGTAGTCGTCCGGTACAACCACGTTGCCACGGGACTTCGACATCTTCGCCCCGTCTTTCACGATTGTGCCATGCGCCCGAAACCGACTGAACGGCTCCTCGAACTCCAGATATCCCATGTCGTGCAGAACCATGGTGATGAACCGCGAGTACATGAGGTGTAGCACAGCATGCTCGTTCCCGCCGATGTACGAATCCACCGGCAGCCATTTGGCGGAAGTCTCCTTGTCGAAGGCACGATCGTCGAAATCGGTCGACGGATACCGCAGGAAATACCACGACGAGTCGAGGAAGGTGTCCGAAACGTCCGTTTCGCGTCGACCCAAGTTGCCACAGGTCGGGCACGGCACGCGGTACCACTCCTCGTGTCTGGCCAGCGGCGACACACCGCTCTCGTCGGGCCTGAAGTCATCGATCTCCGGTAGCAGCACCGGGAGGTCGGCCTCCGGAACCGGCACCGTACCACAAGAGTCGCAGTAGATGATCGGTATAGGCGGTCCCCAGTAACGCTGCCGCGAGATACACCAGTCATGGAGCCGGTACTGGACCTTAGCCTTGGCGAGCCCTCTCTCCGCCAACCACGCAGTGATGGCGCCAGTCCCGGCCCGGCAACTCATGCCGTCGAACGAACCGCTATTGACTAGAACACCGTCCCATGAAATGAAAGGTAGATCCGCTGCCTCTCCTTTCTGGGAAACGGATTCGGCGCTAGGCGCCGGCTCCACAACTCGCCGGATCTCCAGTTCGAACTTGTTGGCGAACTCGTAGTCACGCTCATCATGTGCCGGAACCGCCATGATGGCACCCGTGCCATACTCCATTAGCACGTAGTCCGCGATCCATATGGGCACGGTTTCCCCTGTGGCCGGATTGCGGGCGTACGTACCGGTGAAGACACCGGTCTTTTCCTTGTCGCCCACTTTGCGCGTGACGATATCCATCTGGGCGGCGCGGCGGCGGTACTTGCCCACATCGTCCTGCCGCTCTGCCGCCGTAACTTCGTCAACCAACGGATGTTCCGGGGCAAGCACGAGATAGGTGGCGCCGAAAACGGTGTCCGGCCGGGTCGTATAGACGGGGATGGGCGTTCCGGCCGGAGTCTGGAACACCAGTTCTGCACCTTCGGAGCGCCCGATCCAGTTGGTTTGCATGGTCCGGGTAGACTCCGACCAATCCAGCGTCTTGAGGTTCTCCAGCAAACGCTCGGCGAATCTAGTGATGGTGAAGAACCTCTGGGACAGATGCCGCTGGTGCACCCTGGTACCAGGATGCCTCTCGCAGTACCCGTCGATCACCTGCTCGTTGGCCAGTACGGTCTTGCACTCGGGGCACCAATTCACCGGTGCCTCTTTCTTTACGGCATTCCCGCTCTCGAACAGCTTCAGAAAGATCCATTGCGTCCAGCGATAGTATTCGGGATCAGTGGTCGAGAGTTGGTGGTCCCAATTCACCATCAGGCCAGTCCGCTTCAGCTGCTCCCTGAACCGCGCAATGTTGGAAGGGATCAGCTTGGCCGGGTGCGTGTTGACGTTGAGCGCGTAGTTCTCAGAGTGGATGCCAAAGGCATCGAAACCGATCGGCTCGAACACGTCCCACCCC
>JARRLJ010000375.1:0-6558 GCA_037387025.1 Gemmatimonadales bacterium | reverse complement strand
GTCGTAGGCGACGTCGGCATAACCGTGATCGCTGAGGGTACGACACAAGAGCGGCGTGCCAAGGAAGCCAGTCGTCAAGTGATTGCCGAACGCGCGCACGTCCTCTGCTAGACGCTCCGCTGCCTGCTCCTGTTGCCCGTCCGGCATCAACCCGAACGACAACGCCAGCGCATAAGCCGTCTGCGTGTTGGATGCCATCCGTCCGTTGGCCGTGACGAATTCTCTCCGGAACGCCTGTTTGATGTTATCCGCCAGCGCTGCATACTGCGCTGCATCGTCCTCCTTGCCCAGTACGGCGGCCGCCCGCTGGAGCAGGCTGGTGGAGTAAGCGAAGTAAGCGGTGGCGATGAGGTCTTTGTCGGTCGTGGCTCCGGGATAATCCGAGCGGTCGGTGCTGTACGCGAGCCAATCACCGAAGTGAAAGTCACCTGCCCAGATCAGGTCGTCGCCGGCGCGGCCTTGCATGTAACCGATCCAGGCCTTCATGCTCTCGTACTGGTTTTCCAGAATGCGGGTGTCCCCGTAGGCCAGATAGAGCGTCCAGGGAATGACCACTCCCGCGTCAGCCCAACCAGTAGCGCCGCCACCGGACGGGCTGCGGTACGTGAGCGCGTCCGGGATGACGAACGGGATGGCGCCGTCGGGTTTCTGATCCGCCGCGAGATCGGCCAGCCACTTGGTGAAGAAACCTGCCACATCCATGTTGAACGCGGCCGTGGGGGCGAATACCTGGGCGTCGCCGGTCCAGCCGAGACGTTCGTCACGCTGCGGGCAATCGGTGGGTACATCCAGGAAGTTGCCCTTCTGTCCCCAGACGATGTTGTGCTGCAGCTGATTGATCATTGGATCGGATGTCTCGAAGCTTCCGGTAGGAGTCATGTCCGAATGAATGACGATTCCGGTGAGGTTCTCGGTCGTTGGCTCACCGGGGAAACCGTCGACGGCAACATAGCGGAAGCCCTGGAAAGTGAAATGCGGCTCGTACACCTCTTCGCCACCGCCTTTGAGCGTGTACTCCACGGTCTGCGCGGCGGCGCGCAGGTTGTCCGTGTAGAAGTTGCCGTCCCGGTCGAGCACTTCGGCGTGGCGTAGCGTCACGGTCGTACCAGTGGCACCGCTCACTTTGAGACGCACTCGGCCTACCATGTTCTGTCCCATATCGAACACCGTCTCGCCAGCGGGTGTGCGCAGAACTGCGACCGGTGTGATCTCTTCGATCTTGCGCACCGGCGGCCCGGCCGGCGCAATCAAGATGTCTTTGGCATGATCAATGACGCGCACGGCGGTCCAGTCGCTGTCGTCATAGCCCACCGTACTCCACCCCGGTCTTTCGAGCCGGGCGTCATAGTGTTCGCCGTCGTAGATGTCGGACATTTGGATGGGGCCGGTGGCAGCTTTCCAGGAGTCGTCTGAGCCGACGACCTGCACGTGCCCGTCGCTGTAGGAAATCTGGAGCTGGAGCAGAAGTGCAAGATGCTCACCGTACACGTTGCGGCGGTCACCCCATCCCAGGTACCCGCGATACCAGCCGTCGCCCAGCGTCGCTCCGACAGCGTTGCCTCCTGCTTGTAGCAGGTCGGTGATATCGTACGTCTGGTACTGAAGTCGGGTGTCGTAGCTGGTCCAGCCGGGTGTAAACACCTGGTCGCCGACGCGCTGACCGTTGAGCTCGACTTCGTAAAGCCCCAGGCTGGAGACATAGGCGCGGGCCGCCTGCACGTCGCCCTCCAGATCAAACGTCGTGCGCAGCATTGGTGCGGGCTGTGGAACTGTCACATCTTCGTCCCACGCCGGGCCGATCCACGACGCTTGCCAGCCCGATGTATCGAGCAGCCCCATCTCCCAGAACGCCGGTGCGCTCCAGTCGGACACCGTTCCGTCGCCGTCCCACACGCGCACCTGCCAGTAATAACGCCGCGCAGAGGCTAGCGCCGGTCCCCGGTAGACAACGTGAATCGACTGGTCTGAAGCAACGCGGCCCGTATCCCAGATTGGGCTGGTTGCAAGTCCCGCCTCGCTCTCTGCCACGCGGATCTGATAAGCTGCCTGCGCGACGCCGCGTCCGTCGGCGCTGAGTTGCCAACTCAGACGCGGCTGCCGCACATCGATGCCGAGCGGATCGACTTTGTATTCGCAACGAAGATGCGTGAGTGATACCGGCGCAGGGCCTTCTCCCGAAAAGGCGACGGTACTACTCGCTATCAATAGGACAAATACGGCTAAATACTGCATCGGTGTGCTGCGCATTGTGGACCTCCTATTCTCACTGCATAGGATACAGCACCGGCTGCATCATCACGAGACCCCAGTGCCTTCCATAACGCTCCGCCAGCCTTGCCAAACGCGTTTGGCATATACACCTTTCGTTCGGATGGGCTCTGCCGATCTTGCTCAACGCGTGGTAAGTGAAGCCGGCACGGTGTGACCGGCTTTTCAATAGCACCGAAGCCGGCCTCATCGCTGTATGCCATGATGTGCATGATCATCACAATTTCTCTGCGTTCCCGCCGACGCGCCGTCCGGAACAAGATCTTCAAGAGGATGTGAAGCTGTGATGTCAGCCTACGGGCGGTCTATACTGTCTCGCTATGGACTCTACGCCGCCATCATAGCGGTATTTGTCGGCGCGCCGGTTGTCATCGAGTGGGTCACGACGCCGCCCCCCCGACAGAGGCAGATCCACGTCGAGACCTTCCGGTACGGAACTTCCCCGTCAATCATCCGTGCCAACCGCGGTGACAGCCTGCACCTGAGTTTCTCGACGCGCGATGCCGGCCACAGCTTTCTGCTGCAAGACTACCGAGTGGAAGCCAAGATCACACCGACCATGGAAACGGTCGCAATAGTGGACCCACTCGAAGCCACCGAGCCACCGAAAGTGAGTAGCGAGCTCGCCCTGACCGCGGGTGGCACAGGAGGATGGTGGAGAGGCCTGTTCTCATCGTCTCGGTTTCGCTGCCACGTCTACTGCGGTCCGATGCACGGCTTCGAGCAGGGCGACCTGATTGTGCGGCCCAATTTCCTGCTTTGGGGAAGCCTGGGACTGCTTGCGTCGATCCTGGTCATCGGGTGGATCCGTGCGCGCGAAGGCACGACTCAGTTGGCAACACCAGCCAAGTCGCCACAACCCATCGACCTGAACGCACGCCTGCCGTGGCTCGGCAAGTTGCTCGCCGCGGGCTTCACTGTCATAGTTCTTGCTGGCCTTGTGGGGACCAAAGAGGGTTGTCGCAACATTGCCGTGATGATGACCTGGGCTGTGTGGATGAGCTTTCTGGCAGTCGTTCAAGTGCCGTTCGGCACTCGCCTCTGGTGTTTCGTTTGTCCTCTACACAGAGTCGGCGAGTTCGTCCAACGAGGCGCCGTGAGCGAGGTCCGGCCCGCCACCAAGAACGGCCGCTGGGGCAACAAGTTCTTTACCCTCGGATGGCGATGGCCGCGCGTATTGCGCGGTCCTTGGCTGCGCCTCCTGTTCTTCGTGGCGCTGGGGAGCCTCAGTGCGTCCCTGGCCGGGCAACCGCGATGGACGGCTTACCTCTTACTGTCCCTGGCTGCGATGTCGTTGTTGATGGCGGTGGTTTGGGAGCACAGAGCGTTCTGTCGCTACCTCTGTCCTGTGGCCTCCTTCATTTCTGCGTACAGCGCAGTGGGCCGCCTGATGGTACGAAACCGGGATGATGAGGTCTGCAGCACCTGTAAGGGCAAGCCCTGTTTGAGGGGGAACGATAAAGGCTGGGCCTGTTCCTTCGGACTCTATGTCCCACGCATCACCCGCAATACCGATTGCGGCGTCTGCACCGAGTGCTTCAAGAGTTGTCCCCACGACAATATCTCTCTGTCGTGGCGGCGCGGTAAATGGACGGAGCGCTTCTCGTCTTATGGTGAGGCGTGGCAGGTCATCGTGTTATTGGTGCTAGCGATGGTCTATTCCCTGACCATCCATTCTCCTTGGCCTGCTGTGCGGGACATGGTCAACGTCGTCGACAAGGCAACTTGGGGTGAATTCGCGCTCTATGCCGCCGCAATCGCGACGGTGTCACTGGTCGTGGTGCCGCTCCTCTATTGGCTAGCGGTCCAATGGGGTAACACCGCGGCGCACCACTCTCGCAAGGAGAAAGGCGAGCCCATCCCTGTGTTCACGACGGCGAACGGCATGATGCTCAACCCCACGACGGGCGCTGTCTTCAAGCGAACCATGCCAGCTCTCATTCCTCTGGGACTCGGGATGTGGGCCGCGTTCTTCATTCCGGTGGTATTGACCAACTCCACGTTCATTCTCTACACGCTCTCCGATCCATTTGGGTGGGGATGGAATCTGCTCGGCGCAGCCGGGATGCCGTGGATTCAGATCTGGCCCGCCGGAATCCCGTGGCTGCAGACGGTTGCCGTGTTGACGGGAGTCGTCTTCAGTTTGAGGAAGGGATATCAACTGTGGCTCGAGGAAAAGACTGGAAAGTACGCTGCCCTAAGCGGGTTCGCACCGACGGCTTGGCTAATCGGCCTGACAGCAGCCGGTATGCTTGTCTATTTCACGAATTTCTGAGAAGAACATGGCCATATCTCGAAGGACCGTTGCATCGATCCTGACTTTAGCTCTCGTCTTGGTCGGCATTCCAACGCTTGTCGTTTGGTATGAAGCCCGGCGAACAGGACGATCCGTTCGTGACTACCTGGCCGACTTGTCAGAGACCAATGAAGAGATGCTCTTCCCGCCGGCGGCACGCGGTCCCAAGATCGTGTTCCTGGACTCGACCGTGATTGGCGACAACACGGGGCCCATACCGTGGATCACACACCTGAGTATCGTAGACCTGGATGGAGACGGCCTGTTGGATGTTCTGGTTTGTGACGCCAAACTGAAACGGGTGAGCTGGATCCGGCAGAAACCGGAGGGCACCTACACGGAGCAGATGGTCGGCTCGGAAATCGCAGCGCCGGCTCACGTAACTCCCAGCGACATCGACCTCGATGGCGATCTGGATCTCCTGGTTGCCGAAATGGGGATGATCGTGCCCAACAACGACAAGATCGGCGCAGTGGTCGTTCTGGAGAACACCGGTAACGAGCAGTTTGCCAACCGCATCCTCGTTGATCGAATTGCCCGTGTCACCGATATCCAGCCTGGTGACTTCGATGGCGATGGCGATATCGATCTTGCGGTGGGTCAATTCGGCTACGACGACGGAGAGATTCGCTGGATGGAGAATCACGGCAACTGGGAGTTCGAAAGCCACAACCTGCTCAACCTCTCAGGAACCGTGCACACGCCGGTAGGTGATTTCGACGGCGACGGGGATCTGGACATTGCGGCGCTCGTCAGCCAGGAATGGGAGTCCGTGTATGTTTTCGAGAACCGGGGCTCGGGCCGGTTCAAGGCTCGTCGGATCTTCCATTCCGCGAACGAGGACTACGGCAGTAGCGGATTGTCGTTAGTCGATCTGGATCAGGATGGCGATTCTGACCTGCTGTACACGAATGGCGATGCATTCGACTATATCCCGCCGTCGCCACGGCCATGGCATGGTATACAGTGGCTGGAGAACACGGGCAACCTGGAGTTTCAGTTCCACCGGATTGACAATATGCGTGGGGCGTTTTCGCCAAACGCCGTTGATATCGACCGCGACGGTGACTTGGATGTCGTTGCGGTTAGCGCCTTCAATGACTGGACTGACCCCAGCGCTCAGTCGATGATGTGGTTCGAAAACGACGGCCGGCAGCAATTCACGGCCCACGACCTATTATCGTCACCGAGTCACCTGCTAGTTCTGGATCACGGTGATATGGACGGTGACGGTTGGGTCGACCTTGTTAGCGGTGGACTGTACTCCTACCCACCCTTCAGCCGCGTGAGTCGCGTAACGCTGTGGCGCAATCGCTGGCCAGAACGGGAAGTTGTCGAACAACCAGTCGATAGTGACAATGCGGCAGCGCCCAGTGGGGGTGGCGGCGGGTAGCCTGGTCTTCTGTGCCTCGAGACCTCTTCTTGCTCGTCCCCCTCGTGTACGAGCACGATGCAACGGATCTCGGTCACCCTAGTATCGAGAAGAACGGACCTTGAGGTTGCGGCTGTCGTTATCTTGGTTTCCGCAAGCATTCCTTTCAAGTGATCAACTCAGCTATGAAGAGCTATTAGACATGACTAAGAGACTGACGCTTCTGATAGTCTCCGCGTTCCTGCTGGCCGTTTCAGCATGTAAAGGCACGGAGATCTCGACGTCCCTGGAACGCAGCACTCCTGAACGGGAGGGCGTCAGCTCCGCAGCGATCGTTGATTTTCTCGATGCTGTTGCACAGAGCGACCATGAGTTTCACAGTTTCATGTTGTTGCGTCACGGCAAAGTAATAGCCGAAGGTTGGTGGGATCCCTACCGTCCGGACCTGAAGCACACCATGTACTCCCTCAGCAAGAGCTTCACTTCCACTGCCGTCGGATTCGCCGTGAGCGAAGGAGTGTTGAGTCTCGACGACAAGGTAATCTCGTTCTTCCCCGACGATCTGCCGGATGCCGTTAGTCCCTACCTGGCGGAGCTCACGATCAAATGTGATCAGCATGAC
>JARRLJ010000374.1:0-5238 GCA_037387025.1 Gemmatimonadales bacterium | reverse complement strand
CATACCTGTAGACAATTGGCGGACCGCACACGGCCGCGACGGTGTTCTCGGAATCGATGTCTGCAAAGTCGAACAACTGCGTCACGACGCCGGTATGGTACGGCCATCTACCCGTAGGGTCCGCGTCGACGGTCAGGAGACAATTCAGGTCCGTTCGATCAATCAAAGACAGCAGCTCGTCACGAAACAGCAGTTCGCTCGGCACCTTCGCCCCGTACATCAGCGTGACATCACGGAAGTCCTGCCGGTTGTCCAGTACGAACCAAAGCAGCGAGCGCAGCGGCGCCATGCCGAGGCCGCCCGCCACCAGAACTATGCGGCAGTCTTTCATGTCCTCGACTGGAAACCCGTTGCCGTAGGGGCCGCGGACGCCCACCAGGTCGTTGACGCTGAGGCGGTACAGCGCATTAGTGACGCGGCCGACACGACGTACACATAGTTCCAGAACTCCGGGCCGGCTGGGAGAAGACGAGATGGAGATCGGTGCTTCACCGGCCGCCGGTACACTCAGCATCACGAACTGTCCCGGGCGGTGAGAGAAATTCCCTGCCAGGCTTTGGCTGAGGAAACGCACCGTGAACAAGTGGTTGTCCTCCACCATCTTCTGGATGCCGACAATACGAGCCAGATGCGGCTGATACGGATTCGCCGAGCGCAGACGTTCGAGAGCCAAGCCCGCTGTGGCACGTGACATCTCAATCACCCCGCAGTCCTTTGATGACCTCTATGATGTCGATACCCACCGGACACGCCGTGATGCATCGACCGCAGCCGACACAACTCGGCCGTCCGTACTCCGCCGCGAAGCCACGCTGTTTGTGATAGAATCGGAACTTGACACGATCGGCGCGGGTCTTGCGGAAGTTCTCACCGCCGGCAACCAGCGCATGACTTGGAAAGAGACATGAGTCCCATAGCCGACACCGGACTCCCGCGGCGGCGCCGAGCTCCGGTTCGTCTACGACGTCGTAACAGTAGCAGGTTGGACAGACCACGCTGCAACTGCCGCAAGCAAGGCAGCGCGCACTCAGCTCATCCCAAAGTTCGCTTCGGTACTCGAGTTCGAAAATCTCGGGAAGATCACGTATCTCGAGGTCCAACGAGAAGGCGTCTCGCTTTGCCTCGGAGCGGCGCTTGTACTCGTTTATATCCTCTTGCGTAACACGTTCGAACAACGATTCGGTGGCGACCACCATCTCATCGCCGAACGCCGTACCGACCAAGACGAAATAGCAGTCACCTATGTCGTAGAAGAACAGGTCGAAGCCGTGCTCGACGAAATCCGCGCGCATCGAGCGGCAAAAACAATGCTCGTCGGGGTGGCAATCGACACCGATGATGGCCAGACGGCTGCGGCGGACTTGGTAGTAGGGATCCGGATAACGCCCGGCAAACACTTCATCCAGGATGTTGAGCGCATATATGTCGCAGGCGTGAACTCCAAACAATATGATCCGCGATTCCGGTTCAACCGGTCCAGGGGTGTAACCACTGTCCGGGTGATACCGGAACAGCGCCTCGCCGGGAGGTAACACGTACTTCTTGGGTGGTAGGATCGTTCGGTTGTAGTCCAGTTGTGCCTGCGACCATCGATCGAGCCGCTGAAACACATAGTGACCGTTGCGAGCAACCGGTGCGTGCACCTCTCCAAACTGCTCGAGGACCGACGCAAAGAAGTCGAGCCGTTCCTTGGGGAGCCGCAGCGTCTTCATGTGCCCTCGCTCGTGTTGGCGTCCGCCATGGTGGTGGAGCCACTACCGGCGAGATACTCCCTGATTATCGAGAGTAGCCGTGGAGGATCGATGGGCTTGCGCAGGAACCGATCGAATGGCAACCACCGCTCATCCGGAGGAATGCAGAAGTCAGGAACGCGGTCGTACAGGGAACTGGCCACGAGAATGGGGACGGTTCGGAGCTCCGGCACGCGTCGGATAGCTTGCACTGCATACATGCCCTCCGTACGCTCCGTCATCATGATATCCATTACGATGACGTCGGGTCGCTCCAGTCTGGCGATGCGCAGCCCCTCGGACCCGTCATATGCTTTGAAGACAGCAAAGCCCTTGTCTGCTAGATAAGCGGCGGTCGCCTCAACGAAGTCGGCGTCATCGTCCACGATCAGTATCGAGTGAGTGTGGCTCATGCATCACTCCGGGGACTGTTGTCTTGGTCTTGGTCGTGCCACATCGGAAGACGTACTCGAAACGTAGATCCCACACCTGACTCGCTTTCGACTTCGATCCGGCCACCCATTTCGGCGACAATCCGTTGACAGATCGTCAGCCCGAGGCCGGAACCCGGGATGTCCTTGGTCGCGTCCCCTTTCACCCGGAAGAAATCATCGAACAGGGAACCCTGATGCCGGGGCGAGATCCCAACACCCGTGTCCACAACGGCTATTACGATCTCTCCTCTACTAACCTCGGCGACTACACGCACCGCACCGCCGGGTCGGTTGTACTTGATGGCGTTGTCGATCAGGTTGTCGAACAGGACGGTCGCGCAGTTGCGATCCCCCGACACGGGATACTCGGCCAGAGGGAGGTCACCGCACAAGGAGACATCATTGGTCTGCGCCGATCCTGCGTAGGAATCCAAAATCCCGGTGACGATCCCCTTTAGATCTAGTTTCTCCCGCTGCTTCAAAAACCTGCCGCCTTCGACCTGTGACAAAGTGAGCCAATCATCGATGAGCTGAAGCATTTCGTCGGCGCGTTTGAGACACCGGTCGCTCCATGCCTTCCGCTTGTCGCGCCCGCCGTCAGTTCCGTCGAGATGGTTCAGCACATTCAAGTACTGGTGGATCGCCACCAATGGTGTTTTCAATTGGTGCGACACGAACGTGACGAACCGCCGCTTCATCATTTCGCGCTCTATCTCACGCTGTTGCGACGCCTTCATGAGACGACGATGTTCCAGTCCACGAGCCACGACGAGGCGCAATTCGTCCGGTGTGAAGGGTTTGGGGAGGAAATCGTAGGCGCCGGCCTTGATTGCGTCGACTGCCGACGCGACACTTGCATATCCAGTGATTACGGCAATCACGACCTGCGAATCCAGCTCGCGAAGCCGAGATATCACTTCCATGCCACTAATACCCGGCATCTTGAGGTCAACGACCACCAGATCCGGTTTCAGGCGTGCAACAGCTTCCAGTCCTTGAGCGCCGTCCTCGAGAGTCTCGACCTGAAAGCCGTCCTTGTTGAGGATCTGGCGACACTTGGCGTCGGCATACTCGTGCCAGGAGATCCAGCAGCTGCTGCACATCGAGCGGCTTGGTCAGGTATCGGTCGGGTCTGATCATGCCGACCTCGGGTGCACGCGGAAATCGCTCGTCTGGAGTTTCCCGGATCGAGGAGACCATGACGATCGGAGTGCCTTGGAACTCCGCATAGGCGTCGTCGAACTTGATGGCCTCGTTGATCGAGTATCCCTCTGTGTCGGTTTCCATCATGATGTCGAGAATGATGACGTCAGGCCGACACTCCCTCAGCTTGCTGAGACCCTCTCGTCCGGAGAACGCTTCGACCACCTGGTATCCTTCAGATTCCAGCAGCGAGTGGACCGAGGCAGCGAAGTCGCGATCGTCGTCTATCACCAATACGGTGCCTACACTGTCCATTACGGACTCCCCAAGCGCGCAAGGCGCTTCTAACGGATGCTAAGGTCAACTGCCTGCGATGTGATCATATGAAGACAAACCGCTGTGAGAAATCGGGAAATGATCGTACTGCGTTGTGGTTTATACGTAGTGCAGGCGAGGACAGTGCGTTGTTCTAAGGTACTCGGTGAATCAAGTCACCCTGATTCGGTTCGTGACTCCTCGCACGCCGCGGATCTGCCTCAAGCCTCGCTCGGCGTCCGTGCGTTGCGCGAGCAGGGGTACTTCCCCCTCCAACGTGATCCATCCGTTCTCGATCGTTGCCTTGACCGAGTCGGTTGGCGGCTTCACATGCCACTTCAGGAACTTGCACACCGTGTGAGCAATTTCATTGTCCGTATCGGTCGATCGGATGTCTGAGCGCACACGTAGCTCATCCGCCACGACGCTTATGCCGCTCACTCGTTGTGCGGCGGCTTGCGCGACATGCTTTTGCCTGTCGTCACCCACCTCACCCCACAGGGTTACGACACCATCCTTCACTGTCAGCGCAAACTCCTGGTCCCTGAGATCCGGCTCCCAGTCCAACTCCGCTTGAACTCTGCGGCGCAGCTCAACGTCTCGTTTGGTGATCACATCAGGTTGCCTCCGGCGTGAGCCAAGCTATCCGGTATTAAGCTTAGGTTGGTGCGGGTTTGACTCAAATGCGGAGTTGGCCGTATGCCACTCTGGGTTTCTACCTAGCTCCGTAGCCGCACTGTTCCTCCTTCCGTGGACCATCGTTTCGCGGCATCTTGTGATGTGCGGCGACCCGATTACTGCCACACGCCGACTGGAGCGATCAGGTGACTGACGTACCCGGATTCGATGACGCAGCTACAGCGCTGCCGGAGTCGAAGGCCGAACTTCAAGAGATGAGCCGGGCGCTCAGAGAGCGCATCAAGGAACTCAACTGCCTGTACGGCATCTCACACATCGTCGAGCAATCAGCTGGATCGCTCGAGTACATTCTTCGCGAGACGGTCGAGCTGCTGCCGCGCTCCTGGGGGTATCCGGAGATCGCATGTGCCCGTATCTCTCTGTTCGGTGATGAATTCACTACTGAGAACTATGCTCCCAGTTCGTGGGCGCAGCGTGCTCCTATCCTGATCCACGGGGAGCACGCCGGTGATGTAGAGGTCCTCTACCTAGAAGAACGCCCCGAACGCGCCGAGGGACCGTTCGAGCCCGACGAACGGATGCTGATCGATGAAGTGGCCGAAAGACTTGGCCACATCATAGAGCGTTTCCAGGCAGAGCGACTCCTGAAGTTGGGAGAGCATGAGCTGCGGGACAAGCTGACGCACTTGGCCCGGGTGAGCACCATGGGCGAGATGGCGACGAGCATTGCCCACGAAGTCAATCAGCCGCTGACGGCAATCAGTAGCTACGCTCAAGCCTGCCGTCGTATGATAGAAGCCGGTTCGAATCAAGACGCGGAAGTCCTGCGTGCCCTCAGCCGCATATCGGAGGAGGCACAGCGCGCCGGCGGGATCGTTCACCGGCTGAAAGATCTCGTCCGCAAGCACGACACGACACGCGTCCGGTGTGATCTCAACGTACTCCTACGCGCCGTCGAGCAGCTTGCGTCGGTCGAC
>JARRLJ010000373.1:0-3389 GCA_037387025.1 Gemmatimonadales bacterium | reverse complement strand
GTAGTAGCGGGCTGCTCGAGGCAAGCTATGACGGCGTGAAGCTCGAACTGGAGCAAGTCGAGTCCGACATTGAGAAGCTGCAGGTAAGGGCGGAGAAGCTCCGAGCTGCCGCAGCCGCGTTGAAGGACCTGGTTTCGGAACGGTCCCAGACACCGACGAACGGTGCGGCGGTCGGTGATGTTTGGTTCAAGCAAGATGAGGCCGTGTCACGGCAAGCAGACGGTGGGTATCAAGGGACACCGTGAGCGCCGATCGGGACGTGACAGGCGGAGCGGTCACGATCGCCGATCGGGCGACGATCGACGGAAGGAGCAGCTACCGATCGACTTCTCGGATAGGCGCAAAGGCGAGCGACGCCGTGGTGAACGGAGAAGCGGGGAAGATCGCCGTAAGACCGCGCGAGCTGAGCCAAGCTGACTACAAGTGACAGAAACGCCAAGTTCGACGCCAATGGTACAGCAGCGTGGCCTATCTCGGGCCGTTGCAGTCACGAGCGACCGAGACCTCCTGTCAACGCTGAGGCACATTCTGGCCGACGCCGGTCTTCCGATCACCGTCGAAGATGCCATTGCCGTTCCGCCGCGAAACGTGTCCCGCTCGCAGCTTCAGGATCTTCTGGACGCTCGACCGGGTGTGGTCTTTCTGGACTTCTCCGAGGAGCCGGAGATCGGCGTCAGCTTCGCACAGTACCTGGCAGAGACGATTCCGAGCGCCACGATTATCGGCATGGGGCCCACCCTGCCACCCAACCTGCTGATCTCCGCGATGGATGCCGACGTGTCGCGGTATCTGGAGGTGCCGCTGGAAGCCGCCGCCGTGGTGTCGACGCTCAAGAGGCTGAATGTCGAGTCAAGTTCGCTACCCGAAACCGAACCAGATCCACCGCGCCGCCGTGGGCGGATCCTCCATCTGTTCAGCCCGAAGGGCGGATGCGGCGCCACGACGATCACGGTCAACCTCGCGATCGCACTCGCCTCCGAGAAAGCTGGACGGGCGCTCATCGTCGATCTGGACCCTGAGCTGGGCGATGCCGCGCTCCTTCTGGGCGTGGAACCGAGATTCGGGGTGGTCGACCTCGTCAACAGTCTCGGCCGGTTCGATGCCAGCCTGCTCGATTCGTTGGTGGCCAAGCATGAGTCGGGCGTGCACCTGCTCTCGGCACCCGAAGACCCGCAGGAAGTGGGGCTACTCAGCGGCCGGGAGATCAGCGCGGTGTTCGAAGCGGTCCGCGATCACTACGACTGGCTTCTGGTGGACACACCGAAGTCGCTCGTCACCAGCACGATGGTCGCGCTCGAGGTGGCGGACGACGTGCTGTTCGTAACCCTGCTCGACCTCTTGTCGCTCAAGAAGGCGACCCGCAGCCAAGCCTTGTTAAACCGGCTTCTCAAACCCGGATTCGAGACTCGACTCAAGCTCCTGGTCAATCGGTACAGCCCGGACGACGTCATCACGTTAGAGGATGTCCGAGACGCGCTTCGCCTCGAGGTCTACCAAAGCCTGCGGAACGATTACGCCTCCGTTATCCAATCAATCAACGCTGGAGACCCCGTTCGTGAGAGCTCTCCCTTCGCTCGCGACGTGAGGCAACTCGCCAAGAAGCTGATCAAAGCGCAGGAACAAGACGGCGTGAAGGCGAAGGCGGCCAAGAAGGGCAGCTTTCTTTGGCGAGCCATCAGTGAGTTAGTTCCCCACAGTAGCTGAACGCACCGCCGCAGCCCTGAGAGACCCTGGTGCCAACCAACTACGAGGCCTGTTTCCACGGCGCGCCGTGTCGGGACGGCAAGGTGGCGAGCAGGCTTTTCCTTTCCCGTAAGGTTTGGCGGTCTGAGAACACTTAGCTGTCACGGATGGGACAGTGGGGATTCTAGCTTTCCGCGTGGTCTCGAGCCTCGGTCTGTGTAGCCGCGATGCTGGGGGTGATGTCGCGATCGGTCTAGTCGTGCTCAACCTCACTCAAGGGGAGGTGGTGTCGGTATCGGGACGGTCGCTTGACGACATCGACGACCTAGCATGTAGCGTGCTGACCTGAGTGTTTTCAGGAGTCATCGAGTAAGGGGGCGGTTCGTTCGGGGCCGCCCCTTCGTTCATCTGGCCCTCCACGGTCCTGAGCACGGTGTGTGTTGGAACTGGCACTCTTGCATCGTGTATAAGGGTTTTTCCGGCTCGGCGATCTGAGTGCGTCGCCGAGTTTGACGCCCCGCTGTTGGACGCCTGCCCGACGACCCGGATCGCTACCGGGGACTAGCTAGGATCAGAGCTGCCAGCCTGAGGCCGAGTCCCAACGACATTGGCTGACAGCTCCCAACGCTTCACAGAACCCGCGAGAGGGTCTCGCGCGTGGAGGGCTTGTGGCAGGCGGCCGGCGCTACGTCTCGCCCCACGGCGTGATCCCTATCTCGCGACCGAAGTCCGGCGTGCGATGCCGGATTTTGTCACGCCAACCAAAGGAGGGTGTCAATGACGGAGCTCAAAGGGCGCGATCTGAGTCAGATTGGCCGAGACTGCATCACGGCCTTCAATGTCGCCGACTGGGATAAGATGCGGACTCTGGTGGCCACAGAGGGCAGGTACTACGAGCCAGCGACGAACCGAGTCGTCGAGGGCCTCCCCGAGATGGTGGAGGTGTGGAAGGGTTGGAAGACGGCCTTCCCGGATCTGACCGGAGAAATCACGAACGTCGTCGCGACCGACAGGTACGTGCTCCTTGAGACGACATGGAAGGGCACGCACAGCGGAATCCTGGAGACGCCATTTGGCGAGTTCAGCGCAACTCACAAGCCCTACACGTTGCGTGCGGCCATGGTCCTCGAGTTCGAGGGCGATGTGATCAACGTGAACCGGCATTACTTTGATCTGCTGAGCATCTTCAATCAGCTCGGGATCGAGCTGCCGGCCAAGGCAGCACCGGCCGGATACTAGCTCGCCGTCGCGCCGGCTGCTTGCTTTTCAGGGGGCGGTTCCTTCGGAGTCGCCCCTTCGTTTCTCCGCACCCGAATCATCGCCGGACCCAATCTTTCGCTGCGTCCGCAGCGCCTCCAGCTTCACGCGCAACAACGAACGTGTTCGTAGGTACTGTTCGACATGAATGTGTCTACCTGCATCTGGACTCGCCCTGCGCGCAGGCTTGCCTCCGCAATCGTACTTGCGATGCTTCCGGCGTGCGGTGCCAACGGGTCAGGCCCCGACAACGGACTCGATGGCGGCGTGCTCGCGACTTTTGACGTGGAGGGCGAGCAGTTTAGAGTCTGGGTCACGAACGAAAACACCATCCAGCAACTTCTCGAGCTACGGGACGGACAGAGCGACGCCAGCATCCCGAACGGCACCCTTCGAGAAGGCTCCGGCCGCGCCAGTCACAACGACCCGTGGAGCTGGCACCTGGATCC
>JARRLJ010000372.1:0-3392 GCA_037387025.1 Gemmatimonadales bacterium | reverse complement strand
GATCGACGAGCTTCCTAGCCAACGGGCGAAACTCGTCGAGGCGGTCCATCGCGTGACCGTGAGGTAGACATAGGAACAAGACGTCGCACTGTTCGACTTCTGATGCGGCGGAGAATTTGAGTTGAGTCACGTCGCGCAGATTGGGATGCACCTTGTGAACGGATTTGCCCACGAAGCGCTCCGACGTGACCTGCTGAACGGTAACGTCTGGGTGAAACAACAATAGGCGGAGCAGTTCTCCGCCCGAGTAACCGGAGCCACCCACGATAGATGCACCGATCATTGTGCCAACGCTACGACGTAACTCACGATCTTCTCAGGAATATTCACTCCAGTGGCGGGAACACTGTTGCGGAACTCCATTGTGTAGTTCACTTCATTGACCAACAACCCGTCGGGAGTCTCGAACAGGTCTACGGCGAGGATGCCACCTCCTACAGCCGAGGCCGCTCGCAACGAGATTTCGGCGATGTCATCAGTTATCGGGCAGCAGGTGGCCGTCGCTCCCTGGGCGGTATTTGTGATCCAATGGTCCGAAGAACGGTAGATCGCCGCGATACAGTCGTCACCGACCACGAAACTTCGGATGTCACGCCCATTCTTGTCGATGTACTTCTGCACATAGAAGATAGAGTGGTGATAGCTGCCCAGAATGGCCTTGTGTTCCAGAATGGACTCGGCAGCCTCCCGATCATTCACCTTGGCAAGCAACCTGCCCCACGACCCCACGGCCGGTTTGAGTACGACCGGATACCCCAGTTCCTCAATGGCGCTCAGGGCCGATTCCTTGGTGAATGCCACCCGCAGCTCCGGCTGTGGCACACCATGGTCGAAGAGTTCCAAGGACGTGAGGATCTTGTCACCACATACAGCCGCCACGGCCGCCGTGTTGACGCAGCGGACTCCCATGCTCTCGAGCATTCTCAGGCCGTGCATTGCACGGGAGTGGTTGATGCAGCGCTCAAGTACGACATCGACGGCGACCTTCCGGCGCAAGTCGAAGACCAACTCACGATCGTCGAGCATTACGAGATCGACGTTCGGCTGCTTCTCGAACTCTTTGATCAAGAGCTTCTCTTCAGGCCTGATCAGCGAGTGCAGAAAACCAACCTTCACTGACCCCAGTCCTCCTCACTCTGCGGCGCTTCACCGAGGGTGGGCGGGTCCAACTCCAGTACCTCGAGCTCGGTGCCACAGTCCGGGCATTCCATTAGTTCGCTAACAACAGCGTCTGACGCTAGGGTCACCTCCGCTCCACAAACGGGGCATTCGGCCATATCAGGCTCCTCGTATCGGCTGTGTTGTCACTATCAAGTGTCCGGTTCGCCTATCTTCGCCAGCTCCGTTCCTGCATCGCCACTGGCGTTGCCACATGGAGTTCGACCTCACACCGGCTGGACCTTGATTGAAAGACGACTGCTTATTCGTACGACTGGTGTCTTGAGGCCGTACACGCCTCGAAGACCTTACTCGTAGCTCACGCCGAGCCTGTCGAGCTGTTCCTCAGGGCATCCCGCCCATTCGGGAACTGCCGTATTGCCCAGGTACGCCAGATCCTCCATTCCCATCCTGCTCGTCCAGAAACCGCTTGCGGTCAAGTCTCTGAACGAACTGAAGAACCGGACCCCATGACCGAGCTCCGGGCGTGCACGCGCGGGCCATGCGAGGTCGTCGAGCACCGCGCTGCGTTCACTTTCAGTGCAATCAACGAAGTTCTTGTCGTATCTCTCACGACACTCCGTATCGAGCCATGCTAACCCGCCTCGCATTGCCGTCTGCCGTTGCTCATTGTCACCGTCCATCATGATGAAGTCCATGAATTCAGGGACACTGGCATCTGTTGCACTTCCGGAGCGTTCGTCGCGCGGAATGATGATGTCCACGAGAATGTTTACGACCTGCCATTCGTGAGGTGTGAAGAATGCGGGTTCGTATCCTTGGTTGGCTGCGCCCGTACGGCGAGCGTACACTGCTGCGCGAGCTGCTTCCCCCGGAGTCCAATCGAACGCCACAGCGCCGGTGGCCGCGGCAAGGACCCGGACCATGTCTCGACGGCTGATGTGGTTCATAGTTGCCCTGCCTTGCGCTGTTCGATGATATAATCACTCGCTCGCCATGAGAGGGCGAGGATCGTCCAGGTGGGGTTCTTGTCTGGCTGTGACACGAGGGGGCCGCCGTCCGCCACAAAGAGATTCTTGACGTCGTGCGCTTGACAGTATGAGTTCAAAACGGAGTTGGTTGGACTCGATCCCATTCGTGTTACGCCCACCTCGTGTATGATGCGCCCCCCTGCCGTTATACCGTAGCCGTCTTCCTTCGTCGGCATGGTCCCGAACGGTTCTCCCCCCATCTCTCGAATGATGGAGCGGAAGGTTTCCTGCATGTGCCTGACTTGATTGTACTCGTAGTCGGCCCACTTGAAGTGGAACCGCAGCACCGGTATGCCCCATCGATCCACCACCGCGGGATCGATTTCGCAGTAGGTGTCTTCGTTCGGTACCATCTCGCCCCGGCCGGCGAAGCCGACGACTGATCCATAGTAGCGTCGATAATCGTCTTTCAGTGTGCGTCCGTAGCCACCGCCAGAGGGGTAACGGTGTATGCCTCCCATGAAGCCGTATGCGGGCATCCCACGCCCACCCCACATCTCTATGTGATACCCGCGGGGGAAGTCGAGCTGCCCGTTGTCGAGCCACCAGGGCATGTATAGGTGAGCGCCTCCGGCTCCGTCTTCGTTGTGCGGGATACCTTCCATCAGCGCGGGGACGTGGCCGGATACGGATGTACCAGTGGAATCCATCAGATACCGACCAACCTTCCCGCTCGAGTTCGCCAGGCCGTCCGGGAACAGCGACGATCGGGAATTGAGGAGGATACGTGCCGACTCGCAGGCACTGGCGGCCAGTACGACTACTTTGGCGTCTATGCGGTGCTCACTGCCTGTGGCCTTGTCGATGAACAACACACCGTTAGCGAGACCGTTCTGGTCGATGGTTATTTCCCTCACCATTGCGCCTGTCTGGAGCGTCAGAGCGCCGGACTCCAGTGCCGGGAGGATCAGTACGTTTGTCGCTGTGAAGTTCGAGTTCGTTGTGCATCCTCTGTTGCACTGGGCGCAGTAGTGGCATGCTGCTCGGCCATTCAGCGGCCGTGTCAGGATGGACAGGCGAGACGGAATAGCTGGAACGCCCAGCCGCTGTGCTGCCTGCTTGACGAGGAGTTCCCAACACCGTGGCCGCGGTGGTGGTAGAAAAACTCCATCGGGGTCGTTCGGCAATCCCTCGTTACTGCCAAAAACTCCAACGAACCGCTCCACCCGATCATAGTATGGTGCCAAGTTGTTGTAGGTGATCGGCCAGTCGTCCCCCAGTCCTTGCAGTGTGCGGCGACGG
>JARRLJ010000371.1:0-3392 GCA_037387025.1 Gemmatimonadales bacterium | reverse complement strand
GTCAGTCCACCCGGCAGAATGGCGCCGTACTGCACCGCGATTCCCCTGAAGACCGACGGGGTCTCTGGCGAGGCCGCACTCGTGCCGACCTGGCCGGCGAGCGTGCATGGAGCTGCGGCTCCAACGCAGATTACGCCGAGCGTCGTTCGGAAAAAGGACATGATCCAACTAGTAACCCGAGAACTGCCCGCAAAGTTCCCGACTCCCAGTCGCTCGCCGCTTCCCGCCGTCAAAGGCCCGGCACACCTCTCTGAACCCGCCCACTTTTAAGGTTCAGGCGGGAAACTGGAGAACAGTCCGCGGCAGGCCTCGTTGATCCACGTCTGTCGTTCCTCGGGACTGCCCGACTTACCAAGCCCGGCCTGCGCCGAGCCGCGCCACACCAGCTCGTTCGTCGGGTTGTCCACCACGTCGACTATCAAGCCACCCTGCGGGATTGTGGACTCGCTCGTCGCGAAGGTTGTGGTTGGCTGGTGATAACCGTAATAGTCGTTATAGGTCGCGTAGTTGGTCTGGTCGCTGATCACACTGTGCCAGCCGACGCTGAAATCGCCGTCAGAGTCGACCTTCTCGTAACCCTTGGCCTGTAGCTCCTGGTCCACTCCGGCCTTGATCATGCGGATTGTGATAGGGTTGTTTACTCGATACTCAGCCCCCGGTGCCCCACGACGCTCGGACAACCAGCTGTAGGTCCGGTAAGCCCTCATCGCGGCAACGGTTTCCGGATCGTAGTCAGAACTGATGCGCGCACCAGCGCAACCAACCAGGATAACGGCCAGTATTACGGCAGTGAGACGTGTCGAGATGTTCATGTTGCTCTAGCCTCCCATTTGCAAACGTCATCGTGCAATTTGGGATTGTCAATCTACTGAGTGCAGAGTGCAGAATGCGGAATGGCTGGGGTGGCATCTTGTTGTCGCTTTTCGTGCCAGTACATTGGTTTGATGCCTGAAGCACCGACCGACCACTACGGATTGCCAACTGTACTAACGGCATTCATTGCCGCTCTTGTGTTGCTGACGAGCTGCGGGCCGCGAGAGGATGGGGCCGATTTCGTCGGTCGGGCGGTGTGCGCCGAATGTCACCAAACTGAATTCGAGCTATGGACCGGATCCCACCACGACCTGGCTATGCAGGTAGCCGACGAGACCACGGTTCTGGGCGACTTCAACGACGCCACGTTCATGCACTTTGGCGTGACTTCCACTTTCTTCCGTCGGGACGGCAGATTCGTGGTGCGCACCGACGGCCCCGACGGTGAGCTGCGAGAATATGAAGTGGCCTACACATTCGGAATAACGCCGCTGCAGCAGTACCTCATCAAATTTCCCAACGGACGATACCAGGCCTTGAGCGTGATGTGGGACACGAGACCGGTGGAAGAGGGAGGGCAGCGCTGGTTCCACCTCTATCCAGGCGAACCGATTCCGTTTGACGACGAGCTGCACTGGACCGGCCGCAATCAGAATTGGAACTACATGTGCGCCGAGTGTCACTCGACCGATCTACGCAAGAACTACAGCTTAGAAGAGGATGCCTACCAGACGACCTGGGCCGAGATCGACGTCTCGTGCGAGGCTTGCCACGGGCCCGGCTCTGATCACGTCGCGTGGGCTACGGGTGCTCCGGAGGAGCGGTACGGTGAAACCAATGGCCTCGCTCTGTTGTTGAGCGACACGAACGGCGGTGCATGGGAGTTTGACCCGGGGGCACGCATAGCCCACCGAACCAGGCGTCTCGATTCGCAGACTCAGATCGCCACCTGCGCCAGATGTCATTCACGCCGCAGCAGCATAGTTGACCACTACGAGTACGGGCGGCCACTACTCGACACACACGCACCACGTGTATTGGAACAAGGTCTGTACCATGTAGACGGGCAGATTCTTGACGAGGTGTACGTATACGGATCGTTTCGGCAGAGCAAGATGTTCGGAGCGGGCGTTACCTGCAGTGATTGTCACGACCCGCACAGCTTGAACGGTGTGGCTGAACGCAATGCACTCTGTGCCAAGTGCCACCTGGCTACGGTCTTTGATACCCCACAGCACCACAAACACGCTGTCGATTCACAGGGGGCCCGCTGCATCGAGTGCCACATGCCCAGCGCGACATACATGGTAGTCGACCTGCGTAGAGACCACAGCTTCCGAATCCCACGACCGGATCTCTCGCAGGTGTACGACACCCCCAACCCATGCAACGAGTGTCACGGCGACCGGTCGTCCGACTGGGCGGCCCAGACAATGGATCGGTGGTACGGCACAGCTTGGAGGGAACGGCCCCAATACGCGGACGTCATATACTCCGGACGCGTTGGATTACCAACGGCAGATGCCGGTCTTGCGGAACTCGTGCAAGACACGACGGTGCCCTCCATAGTGAGGGCCACAGCAGTCTCGCTACTCCGGTCATACCGAACACCCACAGCCGCGAAGGCAACCGGCGTGGCGTTGAGCGATTCCGATCCACTGGTACGCCTGCAGGCAGTGAGCCTACTCGATCAGCTGCCACCGGAACAAAGGCTCGGCCACGCATTCGAGCTAATTGGTGATTCGATCCGTGCGGTCAGGATCGAAGCCGCTCGCATGGCCGCGACGGTCCCGTCCGAAATGCTCACTCCTGCTACGAGTGCTATTGTCGACACGGCTCTCCAAGAATACGTCGCAGCTCAACTGGCAAACTCCGACCGGGCGTTGTCGCACCTGAACCTCGGAGTACTCCATACCGTTAGGGGTGAATACCAACAGGCTGAGGAAGAATACCGTACGGCGCTGAGGTTGGAACCACGATTCGTCGTCACATACGTCAATTTCGCGGACCTGTACCGGATGTTGGGGCGCGACGACGAAGGGGAAAGTCTGCTGCGACACGCACTAGAGATCGCCCCAGAGAATGCAACGGCACATCACGCGTTGGGCCTACTGCTCACGCGCCAGAACAGAATTCAGGAGGCAGTTGAGTCACTACGACGTGCGGTCGAACTGGCCCCCGACAATGCCCGATTCAGCTTCGTGCACGCAGTTGCGGTCAATTCGACAGGCGATGTCGATGGAGCAATCTCACTGCTGGAAACCGCGCACGAGCTACACCCGTACGACCGCTCAATCCTCATTGCACTGGCCACATTCAATCAGGAAAGAGGAACGCTGGAAGACGCCGTGCGGTACGCCAATCGCCTGGTATTCTTGTACCCGCTCGACGCCGAGGCGAGCCAATTGTTAGAAGACCTGCAGTCAATGCAGGACCAGGAACGCGAGGAGCCCAACTGTTAGATCGGGCCCCTCAGGCGCAACGCGTAAGTGTGAGTATTGGACGCTCCCTGCGGACAAGACATCGGTGTTTTCTTACGGACAAGGGCTGTGCGGGATTTGCAGGAAGAAGAGGAATCC
>JARRLJ010000370.1:0-3394 GCA_037387025.1 Gemmatimonadales bacterium | reverse complement strand
GACCCGTTCCCCCCGCAGGTTGTAGATGCGCACCGAAGCCCGGGTCGCAGCACCCAGCGAGAAGCGAATGCCGGTGGAGGGATTGAAGGGGTTGGGCGAGATTCGCACTGGTGAGAGGAACGCTTCCGTCGGCGGCACCGCTCCCGTCGGCCCGCCGAAGTCACCGCGTTGGAAGTAGTCCAGCAGTTCCCCCAGGAGAATCGAGCGGGATGAGGAGCGGCCGCTCTTGCTCATGTCGTTCCAGACCGAGGCAAAGCCATAGGGGAACGTCACGTCCACGCTCGAGGTGACGGAGTTGTAGAAGGAAACCGAAGCGGCTGCGGGGTAGCCGCCCGCTCCGCCCGACGCGTCCGCGAATTCGTGCAATCGCACCGCGCCGGTCTCCGGAACCACGTAATCGAAATCGGGTCGGCCAGGAGGACCTCCGAAGGCTACGAAGACCTCCGAGAAGTTGGTTCCCGGTATGGGTACCACAAGGGGAGCCGTTTGATTGTCGATGGAGGACTTGACGTTGCTGGCCACCGACGCGATTCCCATGACCGAATCGAGGTATATCAGCGCCTGGCTACTGGAGCTCGCCTCCGCGATGTTGTCGGCAAAGTATGCGATGTATCGATCCCCGGCCAGGTCGTGCCAGGCCGTGAGCAAGGCGATGTCATCGGCATCGGAATTGCCCGCTGTCCCCGTGCCATCACTCAGCAGGCAGTCGGTGAGATCTCCGGCTTCGTAGAAGATGGTGTTATATCCACCGATCTGATCGACGTTCGCAGCTCCGCCGATACCGTTGCCCAGACACGAGTTGGCGCCGTTGACGCTGTAGATGTCGTAGTCGATGCCGCGCTGCAAGGAGTTCTGATCGAAGGCCAGATCGTACTCCTCCTCTGCACCGGTGCGAAAGCCGAAGTCGTTGACGAACAAGATGGCCGGCTGGTTCCCCGTGGTACTCTTCGGATTTCCCACGCGATAGGTTGGCAAACCTCGCATGGTGTAGAGCTCATCGTAGTCTTCGCCCGACTGGAAGTTCGAGGTGTCCTCCGGTACGGTGGTCGTATTGGTGTTGTCGTCGACGGCCTCGATGTAGTAGCGGAGCTCGTCGCCGGGATACATGAAGTCTGAATCAGGCAGATCGAAGAAGTAGCGGTCCGCGATGGGCGAACCGTTCACGGTCACCTGCTGCGCGCCCACCGTGCCCTCGAACTGATCCCAGCCGTTGAGGGCGCCCCCCGGATCGACGATCCCGGGGTTGTTGGTGCGCAACGACGACTCGAAAAAGGGATTCACGTCGAGGATCCAGTGCAGCGTGATCTGCGAGCTCGGGTTGCTGATGCCCACACCGGGGAGGATCGAACTCACGCGAGCCACGAGCGAATCGCCCCGCGTGATGAACCCTGGACCCGCGATGTCCCGAGCGGCGTCGATGCGGATGTCCAGGGCATCGCGCGCGGCCAGGGTGCTGACGTCCGTCCCGCCGCTGGCGGCGAATGCGTCGTTGAACAGGTCGGGTTCGCGGGTGTCGATGATGGGTCCGAAGATCGCGCACTTGTTCAGCCATACATCGTCGAAGACGGGCGCGGGCGTGGCGTCGTTGCCCGGGACAGCGAACAGCGCCGAGAAGTCCACCACACCCAGACGGATCTGAACGTGAGTGGAATTCGGCTCGTTGAGGCCGCTGGTGTCCACCACCCGGTCGAGCCAAATCCCACTGCCAGAATAGACGAAGTTGCGGTCCTTGAACGAAGACCACGTACTCCCGCCGTCCGTCGAGGAGCGAATTCCCCAGTAGTAGAATATCCCGTTGTCCTGGGGCAGGTGGTTCCACACGCGAAAGCCCAGGTGGCTGCCCGCGACAAAAGGATCGTCGTCCGCGGTGCCAGGCAGGTCCCAGGCGATCGGTGGGCTCCACACCTCGTTGTTCAGCGCCTCCGTTCCACCGGAGACTCCGTCGGTGTAGTTGACGACCCAGCTTCCGGGTCCGTAGGTCCAATTCACCGACGTACTGCCGCCGGTCGACAACGGGGAGTTCGAAGGGGGTGTGCCGTCGTCGATGAATCCCATGGCTGGGGTGACGTTGGTGGTGAAGGGGTCGATATCGTTGGGCATCAAGAACACCTTGGAGAAGTCTCCCGCGAAGGGGGCCGGGATCGGAACCCAGCTTCCCGTGGTGTTGTCCATGTCGGCGGCCTCGATCATGGGGCCGCCGTCGGTCCAGGACACGGTGATGTCGTCGATCTGGACGGCTCCACACGACGAGTCCCACAGTCCGTCTTGATCAGAGTAGATTCCATCGCTCGTGACCCGCAGCCTGAGGACGATCTCGTCGTTTCCAGGGCCCGAGTAACCGTTAGGACCGTAGGTGATGCTCGCGCTGGCCACGTCGTCGGGGTAGACCACGCCCGGCGCAGCCAGGGCACTGGTGCCGCTGACCGAGTACACCGTCTTGGTGACCGAGGCGGAATCGTACTCGACGATGAAATAGTCGTAGCCAGGCTCGAGATCGTGGTTGAACACGAACTCCAGCGAGACGACCTGAGGCAGGGCCGGGTTGCTGACGGTGGTGCGCCACTCGAGCGCGACGTTCCAGCTGTTTCCGTAGCCGGGTGGAGTGGCCCAATCCGGTTGCTGCACTGCGGTTTGTCCGGCCCAGTAGGCCTCGTTGCCGGGGCCGTGGTTGCCGAGCGAGTCGGCACAGGTCGTGGAGATCTGCCAGTAACTCGGAGTCTCGGTTACATCGACGCCGATCCAGCCCTGGCGTGTGGGGGTGACGATGTTCTGGAACTTTCCTTCGTCCGTCCCGGGACCCCCGTACAGGTAGAAGCAGCTATCGACCTTCGCGAGGCCGGGCTCCGGCATTCGGGGCATGGGACGGTCGTGCGTCGGAAGGTGTGTGTCCAGCGTTGGACGCTGAGCTACCGTCGCAGACGGTTGAGCGGAGAGAGACGAGATCCATAAGAGGAACAAGAGGGTCTTGCGCATAGGGGACCACCTGGGCAAGTGGCGTCCTTCGTCCGCGCTGGGGACCATTGGGAAGGGCCCGGGCGATGGGCGCCAACGAACTTTTCTCCAAGCCTAGAGAATCGACCCGGCCGGCGGCAACCCCAAAGACGATTGGTGGGCCGCCGATGCTACCCCCTGGAAGGCTTTCGCCCAGCGCCTGGAGCTTTCTCGGGGGTATCCCCGAACAGCAGCGCGCTGGCCACCGACGGGTAGCGCGTGCCGTGGATCTGCACCGAGGAAATTACCGTCTCCAGTCGTTCGAGCTCCGCGGTACTCAGGGCGATGCCTACGGCCGCGGCATTCTCGTGGAGGCGCTCTGCGCTGCGCGTGCCCGGAATGGGCACGATGGCCGGATCCTGGGCCAGCAGCCAGGCCAGGGCCAGTTGCGCGGTGGAGCATC
>JARRLJ010000369.1:0-3395 GCA_037387025.1 Gemmatimonadales bacterium | reverse complement strand
GTGAGCGGATGGAGACACCTTCGGTTGACTGGACCTGGTTCGAGGTGGTTGGCGTGGTGGGTGACACGCGTTACTACGGCTTGGGCAGCGAGTCGAAGCCGGAGATTTACGTGGCGCACTCACAAGTGCCACGCAACTATATGAGCATAGCGATCCGTACCGCCGCTGATCCTGCGGCACTAACCTCTACCATACGACGCGAAGTCCTGGCACAAGATCAAGCGCAGCCCGCCCACACGGTGGTGCCCATGGAGGATCTGGTAGCAGACTCGATTGCCTCCGAGCGCTTTTACGCGTTGTTACTCTCGGTATTCGCAGCCGTAGCTCTGGTACTGTCGGCGGTGGGCGTTTACGGTGTCTTGTCATACTGGGTCAATCAGCGCACGCATGAGATCGGTATCCGTATTGCGCTCGGTGCCGATCGCGCCGCCGTTGTTGGGTTGGTGATTCGGCGTGGTATGGGCCTGGCGATTCTCGGCGCAGCCGTCGGTCTGGGAGGAGCTTTCGGGGTAACACGAGTCCTGGACAGCGTGTTGTTCGACGTGGAGGCGACCGACCCACTCACCTTTGCTGCGGTTGCCGGCCTGCTCCTCTCGACCGCTTTCGTGGCTTGCTGGCTGCCAGCATTCAGGGCGAGCCGGTTGGATCCCGTCGGGGCACTGCGAGAATGACGAATGATGAACAACGAATGACGAATATCGAATGACGAATGACGAATAACGAAGTAGATTTACCTGGTAGTTCCGAGCGCGTCATTTGAAATTCATCATTCTGTCGACACTTCGTAGTTCTGGGTTCGTAATTCGAAATTCGATATTCTGGTGGGCAGGGTTCTAAGGAAGAATACGATGACACGGTTTGCCTCAGTGCTCGTTGTGTCGCTCATAGCGGTTACTGCATCATGCGCCGCACAATCGGACCTGGCCAAGGCTCAGGAATCACCGACCAGAGTGATCCTGTTCATCGGCGACGGCGCCGGGACCGCCCACTGGACGGGCGCGGCGTTCGCCAGCGACAATCTCGCGGTGAGACAATTCCCCGTCGTGGGACTGGTCGTCACAAGGGCCAGCAACCGCAAGATCACCGACAGCGCAGCTGCAGCCACTGCGTATAGCGCGGGAGTGAAGACATACAACGGCGCAATTGGAGTAGATGCCGACACCAATTCGGTCCCGACTGTACTCGAGATTGCGCGAGACCGCGGCATGGCAACGGGACTTGTAGCAACCTCCTCCATTACGCACGCCACACCAGCGGCTTTCGCCGCCCACGTGCCGCGCCGCAGCATGGAGTTTGAAATCGCACGGCAAATTGTGGCGGCGGACGTAAACGTGATTCTGGGAGGTGGCCGCAGGTTCTTCGACCAAGCTCGCCGGCCTGACTGGCTCGATCTTCTTTCTGACATCGCGGCCAACTACGCGTACGTCGAGACAGAGGCCGAGTTGCGCGGCCTCGACACCGGTGACCTAACGAAGTTGTTCGGGCTCTTCGCCGTGGAGGCCATGCCCCCTGCTCCTTCTCGATCGCCGACCCTTCCCTCGATGACGGAGGCAGCCCTTGAGGTCCTCGACAACGATCCCGATGGCTTCTTCTTGATGGTGGAGGGCTCTCAGCCCGACTGGCGCGCCCACGACAACGATTCGCTGGAAGCCGTGGTGGCAGAGATGTTGGATCTCGATCGAGCTATCGGGGTGGCATTGGAGTACCGGCGTCTACACCCGGAAACCCTGATCGTCGTAACTGCGGACCACGAAACCGGCGGACTGGCGGTACAAATGGCGGGTCAGAGCGACAGGACAACACATGCGCCATATGCGGGCGACGCATCAGACCTAGTCGCCCGCTACACGACGGGAAGTCACACGGCTGAGATGGTGCCACTGTTTGCAACGGGACCAGGGGCCGAACGCTTCGGCGGCATCAACGACAACGCGGAGATCGGCGCACTACTAATGGAAACGGTGCGGCGCTAATCTAGGCATTCTGTTCGGAAGACCCTTGTCACCACCTGTGTGTCCGATTAGCATGCTCGACTCTGCAACTGACACCGAGGAGCAGACATGAGCAGAGTAGCAGTCATTGGGTCCGGCATCGTCGGTGAGACCCTGGCGGGTGGATTTCTCAAATATGGGCACGAGGTGATGCGTGCGTCGCGCGACCCAGCGAAGCTGAGCGACTGGAACAAACGGGCAGGTGGCAAAGCCAGCACCGGTACATTCTCTGACGCGGCGAGTTGGGGAGAGGTAATTGTGCTCGCAGTCAAGGGTACAGCAGCGGAATCAGCAGTTCAGTTGTGCGGTCCCGAATCACTAGCCGGTAAGGTCGTGATCGATGCCACCAACCCAATAGCTGACGCACCACCCGAGAACGGCGTGCTGCGCTACTTCACAGACATCAACGCGTCGTTGATGGAACGGCTACAAGCACTGGCGCCCAACGCGAAGTTCGTGAAGGCCTTCTCGTGTGTTGGCAACGCATTCATGGTGAATCCCGACTTCGACGGACTCAAACCGACGATGTTCATCTGCGGAAACGACGATGCTGCAAAGGCCGAGGTGACATCGATTCTCACTGAGTTCGGCTGGGAAACTGAAGATATGGGCAACGCCGAAGCCGCGCGTGCCATCGAACCGCTCGCAATGTTGTGGTGCATACCAGGGCTCCGCAACAACAGCTGGTCACACGCGTTCAAGTTGTTGAGGAAATGATCGCCCGCACATTACTCCCGTTGTGAGTTGCACTCACTCAGACGAGGCCAAGAACGACAGGACTGCTGCGTTGTAGGTGGGCGTGTTGTCCTCATGCACGATGTGCGAAGCTCCACCGATCTCAATCCTCTCGGTACGCGGTAATAGTTCCTCGAGGCGGTCCAGGCAACGATGGAAGACCGCCGGGCTGTCGTGCCCGCTAACCAGCAATATGGGAATCTGGACGCTCTGGATGCTCGCATCGTCCAGCGGCGCCACACCGGATCCAAGGAACTCCGCTTTGATGGCATTGGCGCGTGCCTGATCCAGCCGCGACGGCGACAACCGATTGTAGTAGTCGCGGCCAAGTACGGCATGAGCGAAAATCTGCACTGCTGTATCCATGTCGTCCCGTCGTGCGGCAGCAGCAGCCGGGGCGAATCCCCTGGCGCCCAACTTCACAATTCCAGCCGCCGTGCGAGGTCTGGTAATCGCAAGTTTCACAATCTCCCACGGCTTCGGGTGACTACTCACAAACAATGTGATCGCGGGCGGCTCGGCCAACACCAGCGTGCGCACCAGAGCCGGTTCCCTGATTGCAAGCAGTAGGCAGACGACGGCGCCGTACGAATGTCCAACTAAGTGAAACTGGCCGGGACCGAGGTTGTACAGTACAGCCTGTAAGTCATCAACGTGCTGTCCCATCGA
>JARRLJ010000368.1:0-6194 GCA_037387025.1 Gemmatimonadales bacterium | reverse complement strand
GGCGGTGGCGAGGTTGGCGGCGGTAGAGTGGATACGGAACAGCAGCCACCAAGGAAGAGTCGAACCGTACCAGGTGTCGTGCCACAATTGCGTGTCCCCGCTGAGTCGGTCGCGGTTGGCGGCGACGTATCGCACCACATCGGTCGCATTCCCAAATCGCCCCGCGTAGAAGTTGCCGACCTTGGAGTCACGGAAATACAGGTTGGGCATGTGCCAGGCGAACACGAAAGTCACCTCGGCCGTCTCGCCGGGAGCCAGGTCGAGCGTTCGGCCGACGGCGCCGCGCAGCGCACCGTCAGACGACAGATCCTGCGGCTGCGCAGTCTGTAGTCCTTCCGTTGCGAATAGCGCTCCCGGCATGGTGCCGGTGGGGAGCACCGGGCTGGAAAGCGCCGTGCCGGCACCCAAGACCGTCAGAGCCATGGTGCCGATGTCGGGCCGCAAGTTGAGGTCGCCGAGATCGCGCCGCATGGGAACGTCACGGAACTCGATCTGGTCGACGTTGATATGACCCCACCCGGTGGTAACGGCATCAACGATCTCGATGCGTGCCGTTCGTCCCGCCAGATCCGATACATCCCAGTTGTGCGGTAGCAGTTGCTCGTTGTTGCTACCGCTAGCGGTGCGCACAACAGACTCGTCAACGATGAGGTTGATACATGTCTGTTCCGAGTGCGCGCCCCCACCGATCAGGAAGCTTATCCAGGGTCGCTCGATGGTGAACTCGGGCGACGTGAGCTTGCCTGTTGTTGCGTCTCCTTCGAGGAAGGTGTTCACCAGCTTTTCACCCTGAAATCCGGTCACTGCCTGTTGGTCCGGAAGCGTCCCGGCCGCGGGGCTCGAGCCAAAGGCATCGCCCTCGATTGTCCAATCACCGTAGCTGTCACCCTCGAAGTCGGCGAATACGGTGGGAGGCCTGTAGTTGGGTGGAAGTGGGTCTTCCTCGAGTCGCGCACTTCCCATCACGGTCGTTATCCCTTCGCTCCGTATCACGCTGTTGCGACGGTGGGCGCTGACGCCGGCCTCCTGGTCCGTGTGATAGCAGACAGCATTCTCGAACCACCCCGCCAGAGTGACTCTGACCGCTTCAGCGGAAGTGTTCCTCAGCGAGTAGGCGAGCACCGTAGCCGGCAGGGCCGAATCGGCCGCGTTGAGCGGTATGAAGGGTGAGAATGCCTCGAGCTCAACGGCAACGGGAAAGTCACTGTCGACGTACTCGACCGTACCGATTGGGTACTCGCCGCAGAAGCGCACGTTGGGAAATCCACTGGCATCGATCGTGCGAACGAGCTTGTTGCCACCGGTTTCCACCTCGATCGCGAATCCTTGGTCCAAGGATGGAGCCTCGATTATTTCCCCGGTGTTGACGACCATCTGTGTCGCGGTACGTCCTTCCCGGTAGTTCACGGCTCCGTAGCCCGAGTTCGCGTATTGATTGAAAATGTCGATGATACGGAGCCGGCCGTCGCCGGTCAGGTAGACCTGTCCAGCGCAAATGCCGCCCACCGGCATACCGACCGTCTCCAGTTCCTGGCCGCTGTACCAGGTGCGGTCTCCGCGTTCGAACAAACTCGCGACCCATTCGCTGCTCAGCTTCTTGTCGATTGGAATGAAATGGTCGACTGTGTCTTTCCGGGAAAAAGGACCGGCACAAGCGGTCAGATAACTCATGCCCGAGACCGCCGCTGCGCCGGCCCCGGCAAGCTGTATGAACGTTCGACGATCGAGTTTGTTGTTACAGCAGTCGGGACCGCAGCATGAATCTCCGGCTCGCGGGTCGTGCTCGTCTGAATCGGAATGGTCACTCATCGGATACACCTCGCGCTGAGATGGAGCATTGGCGTGAACGAGCTCACGGTGCACGCTCACTCAGCGTACGGGCACCTAGATGTGCGTGATCAGTTCTTCCTCTGGGGTCGACTCCGGATCGTTCAAGTATTCCTCCCACATCGGCATGTACTTCGCCCAATCCGCGTCCGACTCGAGCATTTCTTGGTCTTTCATCCAGGCGGTGATCTGCTCGTACGTCTCCCTCAGCTTGGGGTACGGTCCTCGGTGGATGAAACGCAGTGCCTGGCGACCCGGAATCTCACTCACGGTGACCCCACTCTCCTCACCGCCCGCCGCGGGAGCGGCCGCGATCGGCATTGCTACCGTGAACTCGGTTCCCTCGGCGCCGTAGCCGGTGTAGATGGCACGTGGCGGGCCTGCAAATTGCAGTTCGTGCGATTGGGTAAAATGATGTATTGCCTCGAACGCCTTGCCCATCGCGGCTGATATCTCATTGGGGTCTATGCCGCAGCGGGTAGAATACTGCGCGGCGAGCACTGGTGCGATGGTAACCCGCTCGGGCTGTATCATCTCAGTTTCCTCCGTTTGTATTATCGCTGAGTACTCTGACGCGGAAACCCAACTCCTGTGACAACGCCACCATTTCGCTGAAGATGTCACCGTAGGCCACCGCGGCGTGATTGGATAGATAGTGGGCCATCAAAGTGTCGCGACCGATTCCCATGTCAGCGGCCATGAATGGCCACTGACGGTTGGTGCTCTCCCACCAGAGATCACGTTTTTCGGTCGGTAGCTGCACGACTTCGCCCCGTCCGATGTCCATCCACAATTCGTCGTTCCGGATGACGCAGCGTGCCCAGGTCATCTCCCCCGGCAGGCTTTCTCCCGTGAAGGTGCCGCCGGGCACCGGGAAATACTGGCGCGGCTGCCGGTAGCTGTGCACGCCCTCCAGTGTGTCGGGATCTTTGTTGAACGGGTATGCGGAGCTTGATCCGGAGTTGAGTAGCAACCAGACAAAACGTCCTTCGTGTTCCGCTCCCCAGCGTACGTCGTGGAACATGACCGCCTGATGCAGACCCTTGGCCTTGAGCAGGCGCTTCATCATCTCCATAGGGACGGCGTTGCCCTGATCCGCTTCGGTGGCGCACACCACCGTGTCGCCGTTCGACTCGGGGCGGCACGCCGAGTTGAACAACCCCTCCGAGAAATCGGAGGGCGGGCGCAAGTGGAGCAAGCCCAACTGATATTGCCAGCCGAGGCAGTCGGCTCTCTCCTCGAGCAGCATGTCGAGGACGGCCAGATAATCGCGCAGTTGCTCGCGGGTCGCTTCTTCGGTGAAGTCCTCCGCATCGACCTCGCCCCAGTGGAACTGAACGCCCTTCTCCTTGACGAACGAAAGAGCGGCGTCCAACCGGGCATCTGTGATCTCGCGTCCACGGTGAACGAGCCAGGCCTGATCGACCTTGTGCTCGCTGAAGCCGTGACGATTGAGCAACCGCGGTTGCGCCACTGTGGCCGCGTCGGCGGGTACTGGCGCGCTGTACGCGATTCCGGAATCACCGTAGTCGATGCGTCCGGATGAGCACCATTCCTCCAGCCGTGTCATGAACACGTCGTCGCCGGTCCAATCGTCGGCATCGGTCCACACGCGTGAGAACTTGCGACCGAGGCTCTCCAGACAGGCACCGGTGTTGAGTAACCCGACTAGTCCGGGCCATTGGCCCGAAAAATTGCTGGCCAACAGCAGCGGGTTCTCTTTGCCCACGACGCCCTCCGTGGTGTGCGGGCCATAGAACCAGTGCACGCAGATAGCGACCATCGGATCGTCGATGGATCTCAGCTTCTCGATCGAGTGATGTGGTTTGGAGAGAAAACCCTCTATCAGATACGGCTCTCTGCCGAGTTTCTTGAGCGCCGCCTCCATCTGTCTCGTGGTTTCCTTGACGTTGGGGAGGGCCAGCTCGTTGGTCAGAGAGCGTCCGTCGCCGGGCCAGAACAACGCCACTCTTTGTTTCACGGTCGTGTCTCCTGGATGTGTCTATTGTATCACTTCGCCACCCCGGTCGATGTTCTCCCGGGTGAACAGTCGTGTGCCCAAGACGATGTGTTTGGGGACTTCTTCACCGCGCAGGATCGCCAAGGCCATGTCTATTGCTTCTGCTCCGCCGGTCGGGTACAGGAATGTCGCGTCGAGGATGCCCTGTTTCACGTACTGCTGTCCTTCGTGGGGCAGCGCGTCGATCCCGACGAACAGCATTTCGTCTTCCCGCCCTGCTGCCCGAGCGGCGAGCCAGGCTCCGTGTGCACCGGGATCGTTGTGCGCGTACACAACGTCTATCATGTCGTTGGTGGCCAGTGCCGACTCCATCTCCCTGCGCGCATCCGGCTCGAGCCATTTCATCTCGCCGCTGAACACGATCTCCAATCCGGGGTTTGTATCCAGCTCCAAGCCGTCGAGGAAGCCGCGGTTGCGATCTTGGCCGGGTACTGAAGTCATGAGCCCCTTGAGCTCGACGATCCTGCCGCTCGCGCCGAGTTGCTCTCGGATCCATCTGCCGGCCTCGCGCCCGATCTTCACATTGTCTGCGCCTATGAAGCTGGTGAACTGATCGCCTTGAACAGCGCGGTCGAGCACGATCACGGGAATCCCACTCTGGTATGCCTCGGCGACCGGCCTTGTGAGCGGCGCCGCTTCTTTGGGGCTGATGATGATCAGGTCGACTCCCTGCTCGACGAACTCCTCGACCTGCGCCCGCTGCTGCAGCGACTCGTTCTGTGCGTCTTTGAAGATCACCTGCAGGTTTTCATGCTCGGCTGCGGCCGCTCTCACATCGGCATCCATCTGCACGCGCCAGGGTTCGCCGAGGTTACACTGGCTCATACCGAGGAGCCACGGATCTTCCGGCGTACCGGCGTGACCGGTCCTTTCCTCCGATCCACAGCCGATCAAGAAGAGCAACCAGATACCTGCAAGTGCGAGGACGCTGCGCGTCATGTCACCATGTCGCTTCATTCTCACCTCACCTCTTGCACCCATATGAAATCGATGCCGATCTCCGGCCGCCGAACTTCAGGGGGAACCCCGGCGAATATGAACTCGAGCACGTGTGTCCCAGCGGTGATTTCCCGCTGTCTCAAGGTGTAGTTCCGCAGCAGTGTACGGTACGGTTGATGCAAGTCTACCGAGGAACTTCCGTTGGTGAGGTCCGCAGGCTCACCATCCCACCTCACCTCCACGTTGCCTCCGTTCTGATCCAGCCGGGCAACGAAGTGAATACGGTGTTCACCATTCGTTGTGACCGGCACGTTGAGTCGCAGTACGGCTCCGGCAGTCCGGGGCGGCCACACGAGCAATTGCCCTCCGGCATACAGCGGATCTGACGCGAGGGGCAGTGGCACGCCTCCCGTTAGTTCTTCGGCCTGGTAGAAGACGGAGTTGCGGGCCCCTCCCCGAGCAGCCGGCCGCCAATTGTCCGGCAGTCTCAACTCACGCACATCCGACGGCATGATGGCAGTGTGATCGTCGGTCAAACCGGGACGCCCGTAGTGGTACGCTATGCGGGCATAGGAGAATCCCGGCGTTCGCTCGTGACTGTACAACTCCATATAGAAGCCGATGCTTTGCTGGAAGGGCAGGGGATCGAGCACGTGCCAGCGATAGTTGGTAACGAAGCCGCGGTTGCCCGGTCCGTCATTGCGCGGCTGGCCGCAATACGGATACGTGAAGATGTCGGGCGACGACCAGGAGTAGTTGTAGTAATCCTCCGAACCCGTCCCGAACAGCGACGGCAGCTCGCCGTCATCGACAAACGCTTTCTCGTCGCCTTCTCCCCACCAGTTTCCCCCGGGCGTGGGGATGGGATTGGGATTGAGCAGAATCGAAGTGGTGCCTACGTAGACTCCCTGGCCGCGCGCCACCAAGAAGGGCAGGTCCTGCACCGCGGCCGGATCTGCGATCAAGTCATGGTCGACGCGCCAACGGGCCCGGAGGTGCATTGAGCGATCGGGATCCCATTCGTAGGGAATGGTACGAACGGCCCCCGTAACGCGCACCGTTTGATCTCCCATGTTCTGCAGTCGGTTGCGCACGGACCTTGCGAACGGCATCACGAACCGAGAGATCATCGTGCCGTCCGACTTTACGGTGATGGGTAGCGACTGATATGGGTTGATGCCCGGCGCCGCGCCAAAGAAGTCGCCCACTGGTGACTGCACCTGACCTTGGGCGTAGTCGTCGAAGTAGATGTGCAACACGGTCTGGCGCAACGCCCGATCCAACTGTCGCGCCTCCAGCTTCAACTCCAAGCGAGCCTGCCGGCGCCCGCGGAGAGTGAATCGCATCCCGTCGCGCTCGAGATAGCTCCGGGAGCCTCTGAAGACGTCTTCGTCACGGAGGGCGCCGG
>JARRLJ010000367.1:0-5678 GCA_037387025.1 Gemmatimonadales bacterium | reverse complement strand
AGGATCTCAATCGACTCTTCTGCTTCGTACAGACGGTGGATGAAGTCCAGTGATTCGAGGGAAAAATCGACTATCAATGCGTAGAATAGGAACTGGGCGAGCTTGTCCAGACACGCCATGTCTATCTTCCGCCAGCGGAACATGGTCGTGAGCATGTAGAGAACGAGCACCAGTGCAATGCCTGATACGGTTGCCGAGAATAGGAACACGACGGGCATCAGCACGCTGCTCCACCAGGGATTCGCTTTGATGGATCCGAATATGAAACCCACATACCCGTGGAGCAGAAATGCCGAAGGGATGCCGATGATCGTTATCCAGCGCCCCCACTTGTCGTCGAACTTGAGTGCGTCCGCTGAAGTGTCCGTTGCCCCTAACGTGAGTGCGTAATAGAACCACCGTTTCAGTCCCGTCGACTCTCGATACCACTCCACCATGTCTTTGCGATAGTCGAACCAGATCTCCACCAGCAGCACGACCATCAGATACCATGCGTACACGAACCCGAACATGGCCATGGCTGATTTGCGGTTGGGTGTCATGAAGATCTCGTACGACCGTTCGGGATGCCCCAGATGCGCGAGAAGCGGTAACGTGGCGACGAGCAGGAACGCCAGGGCGGTGAGCAAAGCGAGCCGATAGGTTGGCTGCACTTCCTTCACGTTGAAGACGCGCTCTAGCGAGGCCAGGATGAACGCACCGGCCACTAAACCGGTGATGTATGGGTATAGGACTATTAACAGGCTCCACTGGAGCTCGAATTCGTTGGGATATATGTAGCCCTGCATCGCCTACCTCACCTCCCCATCCAGGTTCGCGTAGTACACCTTCGGCTGGGTATTGAGATGCGGTTTCAGAACCTGCACCGTGTTGAACCGCATGAACTGGGCAAGTGGAGTCGGTCGCCCTTCAACCTCCCCGAAAAGGCGAGCACCAGTGGGACACACTTCAACGCACGCCGGAACGAGGCCATCGACCAAACGGTGATAGCAAAACGTGCACTTGGCCGCAACGTGTTTTTCGGGGTGGAGGTAGCGTGCCCCGTAGGGACAGGCCTGAATACAGTAGCGGCAACCGATGCAGTAGTCCTCGTCCACCAGTACGGCACCGTCTTCCGTCGTGAACGTGGCTCCCACGGGACACACTTGCACACAAGGGGCTTCCCGGCAGTGGTTGCATAGCTTGGGAACGAAGAATGTCTTGAGCATTCCCGCTTCGTCTTCGGTGCGTGGGCCACGTGTTCGTGAAATGCGGATCTTCCGGAACGTCGTTCTCTATCGTACAAGCTTGCACGCAGCGGCCGCATCCGATGCATTTGTTCACATCTATGCCCATTCCGTAGAGGTGCTCGCTCGGGTCATACTCATCTGTCTGGGCCGGGACCCGGACAACGCCGAAGAAGACTGGAGCTGCTGTGCCGCAGGCGGCGAGTAGCTCGTTCAAGAATTGCCGCCGGTCCAAATCCTGGTTCTGCCCCTCGGAATTCAGCGCGTTGTGGCTGTCGGCTTGCGTCATTCTTGCGTCTCGGGGAAATGAGGGTAATGGCACTGCCAGCAATTGTATCTGGCATTGTGCGTGGCTAGGTCGATCTGGGGAACGCCTGGTACTCCCTGTGCATGGCAACCTCCGCAGAAGCTTCGATCTTGTGGCTTTGAGGGGCGGGTCGACCGCGGGTCGACTTTGTGCTGCTCCGGCACTTGGTGGCACGTGGTGCACTCGAGGGTGGCGTGGTGCGATACCGCCTTCTGCCGCGCAATCTGGCCGTGGCAAGCACTGCACTCACCTGGTACCACTGGTGGTTCCGGCGCGTGAGGATTGTGGCACGACATGCAAGGCATCATCGCGTTGTGTGACACCGGATCGATTTGCGGGAAACCAGTTGGCCTGCTGGGGTTGTATTCGTGGCACAGGATGCAAAAGTCCCGCCCCCGAGGGATGTCTGGTTTGACGTCGAGCGGAGCCGCTACGTGGTTGGCAGCCGGGCCGTGGCAGACTTCACAGCGCACTCCGGTGTGATTCGAAGCGAGCCGCTCTTCCGCTATCGAAGAGTGGCACAGAGCGCACTCTTGATATCCCGCGTATTTCTTCTCGTGAGCGGTTACTGAATCGATAGCCGCCGCGCGGTAGTGCCCGATATCGCCGAACGTGTCAGGAATCAGGACATTCCGCGCGACAATGAGTGCGACTATGGCCAACACAAATACCGCCAGTAGGCGGGGAACTTGTTGTGGCATTCGGGTGCGTCCCATGAGGCTTTTCAGATCGAGCACGAACGTTGTCTCCATCTCGGTCCGCGGCGCCGGATGAGGTGATCGGCCGTGGGAGTTTCTGTGCGGCGCTACGGGTGGTCCCGATTGGGGCTCGGTGGGCTGCACGAGCCCGAACCCGGTAAATGCGAAACTACCCTACCTGCGGTACCATGAAGAAAACATGAAGAGAGGATGACGACGTGGTGGTAGAGGTTCGGGGGTGTTCGGGTTTGGGAGAGCATCGACTAGATTCGAAATGCTGAAGACCAGACGGTTTTGAGCTCGAAACACCATGATATGGAGATCACAAACAATGCGAGTATCATCCGGCGCCGCTGTCAGGCGTCTGCAGTCTTTGAGTTCGTTGGGTTCGTTCCTCGCAGCAAGTTCAATGGTTGTCACGTCGGCATGCGCGCCAGCACCGGAGCTGGACTGGGAGGCCGTGAAGGGGCTTATCCGTGCCGAGTACCCGACGGTAGATCAGGTGTCAAGCGCGAATCTGGTCGAGCTGTTGTCCAGCACTGATGGCAAAGACTTGATCTTGCTGGATGTGCGCGGTCCCGACGAGTATTCAGTGAGTCATCTGCGAGGTGCCCAACTCACACCGTCGGAAAGATCCGCCCTGAACGTTCTGATGGGAGCCGAGAAAGATCGGTTGATCGTGGTATACGGTTCAGTGGGTTACCGATCTGCTTCGATGACAGAGCGGTTGACGGCACGCGGGTTCACCAATGTCCACAACCTGGAAGGCGGGCTGTTCGAGTGGGCCAACAATGACCTTCCGCGCTACAACGGCGATCAACAGGTTCAAGTGGTCCACCCCTTTGATAGTGAGTGGGGGCAATTCTTGAAACCTGACCTGTGGGCGGGCGTAATTGACAGTTCCGCGAAGGTGTATCAGGGGAGGGCGGCAGGGCAACACTAGAGGATGCATTGGACGCAGGGGGGTGCTCCGGATAACGAGGAGGACCCCGCCGAGCAATACAACCGGCGCTTCTAGGATAGCCCGTTAACCTGTGTTGTGATTCGTTGCGAAAACGGGGGGACGGATGCAAAAGGAGAATGCATTGGTGGGTAGCGGGGCTAGGAAACTGGCGGATGTCGTGGAATATCAGTCGGGATCCGTGGTGAGCCGTACACTGATCAAGCAAGGGAGCGGAACCGTGACGCTGTTCGCGTTCGACGAAGGTGAAGGTCTGAGCGAACATGCTGCGCCGTTCGACGCGCTCGTACTGGCTGCCGATGGTGAAGCTGAGATAACCATTTCCGGCAAGGCGCACCGGGTGAGAGAAGGTGAAGTGATTCTCCTACCGGCCACGGAACCCCACGCCGTCAAAGCTGTGACCCGGTTCAAGATGCTGCTGACAATGATTCGATCTTGAACCGTCCGCGATGCCGAAATGCTGCTCGTGCTCACTCTGCTAACAAGATGCGTCTCGTACTAGAGAATTGCGAAGTCCGCTCCTGGCGATCCTCCGATGCCACGTCCCTGGCCCATCACGCAAACGACCGCGAGATTTGGCTCAACCTCCGGGACGCTTTTCCCCATCCGTACACGTTGGATGACGCCCGCCAGTTTCTGAAACGGGTCGCGGCCATGGATCCTGAGACTTTCTTCGCGATCGCTGTTAATGATGAGGCGGTTGGATCGATTGGCTTCCGTCAGCACGACGATGTTGAGCGATGCTCTGCGGAGATCGGCTACTGGCTGGGGAAGAACTATTGGGGCCGCGGCATTACGACTGCCGTACTCCAAGCCGTGACCGAGTATGCAGTTAGCAGACACGGGCTCGCGCGCGTGTACGCGGTACCGTATGAACACAACCAAGCTTCGTTTCGAGTTCTGGAAAAGGCCGGCTATGTTTGTGAGGGGAGAATGCGGCGCAGCGCCATCAAGGACGGCAAGGTGGTAGACCAGCTGATGTACGCATTCGTGCCAGATCCGGGTGTGGCGCCGGATGCTTCCTCGTGACATCTTCCCTGTCACAGCCGCTCATCGCCGACCTCCAACGGAGCCAACTTGCATGGTTGTGATGATCACCAACTACGGGAAGATCAGCGTCGAATTATACCCGCAGGAAGCCCCTGTTACAGTTGAGAACTTCGTCAAGTACGTGGAAGACAGGTTCTATGACGGAACGATCATCCACCGAGTGATTCCGGGGTTCGTGATCCAGGGCGGCGGATTCACTAGCGCAATGGAGCAGAAGCCGACCCGATAGTCATCACCGTCGCGCGCTCAGGAACGAGCACAGCACCGGCCTCTCCTATTGCCCGGCACATTGCCTGGTCTTCGTCCCAGATCGCCTGCGCCTCCCGCCGCAACTCTGCGACGACCTCGGCTCCGGCCCGCATCAGAACGTGCCGGCGGAACCGGTGGTCATCGAGTCGGCCTATCAGACCGCGTAACAACCATCTCGTGACTCGGTGTGCTGGCGTAAACGCGAGGGCACGACGGAGGATCACGGAGGGTAGTTCTCATGGGAAAGAAAAAGCTCACCGCAGACGTCGAAGCATTGTTCCAGGAAGTGGGGAAGCAACACCACGAGGCCTTCAAAGAGGGTAAAGGAACTGATCCCGAGTGGCCCCTCTGGTATGCCGAACGTTTGCATGAAGGACTGACGAAACAATTCGACTCCGATCTGACGAAGAGTCGCATCGTTTACCTTCTGATGCAGGCTGAAAAGCGACGTGCGAAGAAGGACCCCAAGGGTGATTGGCCCCGGTTCTACGCCAAGTTCTTCGTCAAACGGCTCAAGTAGATCGAAGCCATGCGAGGAGGATAACATGGTCGAGGTGGAACAGGCGGAGGGCGTCGATCCTTTGTGCCCACACTGCTCACAGGCGCTACGTAAAGTGCTGTTTCAGGAGATGAGGGGTATGCTGGGGCGTCGTTACATCTATTTCTGTCCCCATTGCCGCAAGGTTCTGGGCGTTTCTCATCGCAAAGGGTTCGCAGCAGGCTCCCACTCGATTTCGATGCAGGTTTCTTGGTGGGGGCTTTTTCTGCCGTCTACGTGGCTATTGTCGCCGCTGTGCGCGGGCTCTCACCGGGTTACCTGTCAACCATATCCTACACGTTGTTGATCTTGATATTCGGGATGGCGGGCCTCGTCGTCGGCAGCGTCATAGCCGGCCGTCCGGATTTCGGCCCCGACGGTCGAGCCGCCCTGGTCCGGGGCTTCATAGCCGCGATACCACTCTACGGCTGCGGTGGCCTCCTGTTCCTACCCCCGGAAAGTTGGTTCTCGTTGATTCCCATCCTGAGCTTGGTCGCAGCCGGGTTGGTCGGTCCTCCCATCGGAGTCTTCATGTACAGGCTCCACCGCAGGGTGGATTCTCCCAACGCATCGGATGCCGCCGGCGGGCAGCTTGCCTGGCTCAAAGGTGAGCTACTCGGAAGCTGGACGCCGTTGCTGATCAGTATCG
>JARRLJ010000366.1:0-3413 GCA_037387025.1 Gemmatimonadales bacterium | reverse complement strand
TCAATGCACTAGGCATTCGCCTCGTGGCCGGACGCGGGTTTACTCCGGAGGAAGACGTGAGCGAGCGCGAGCGCGTGGCGATTGTAGATGCGGCACTGGCCGACAAGATAGATCCCACGGGTGACGTGATCGGTCGGCGCATCGGATTCCCACTGGACGGCGCTCCCATTCGAGCGCAGATAGTGGGAGTCGTCGATCGGGTGCGGCATGCATCGCTGTTCCAAGAGGGACGCGAGACGATCTACGTCCCCTACCGGCAGGAGGCGTCACGCAGCGTGGCCATGGCAATCCGCACATCGCGCGACGTGGAAAGCGTTGCCGCCGGACTTCGGAGCGAGTTGCGCGCGCTCAATACCAGGGTGCCGGTATTCGATTTCACCCTCATGCAAACACGCGTCGACAATGCGCTCGCTCCGAACCGGTTAGTGCTATTCCTGGTTGCCGTATTCGCTGGCATCGCGCTCACCTTGGCTGCAAGCGGGCTCTACGGCCTGCTGTCCTTCGCTGTGCACCAGCGCACGCGCGAACTGGGTGTACGTTTGGCGCTCGGCGCCGGTCGACGGGACGTGGTGGCTTTCGTCTTGCGCAACGGTATGATACTCGTGGCCGCGGGTCTGCTGGTGGGGATACCGGCATCAATACTCACGTCGCGCGCGCTCGAAGGTTTGCTCTACTCGGTAACGCCCAGTGACCTCCTCACGCTACTGGCGGTAACGGTCGTGCTGGGCGGAGTCGCGGCGCTGGCGTGTTACGCCCCTGCGCGCAGGGCGAGTCGCGTCGACCCGATGGTCGCGTTGCGGTTGGAGTGAGCGAGATAGGTGGCCTCCCACCATTGGTGGGCACTGTTGCTGGTGGTCCAGCCTATCCGGACTCGATCGGTGGGGGTATCAAGAGGGTTCTTCTGACCGGAGTCCTTTCAGGTATGCAACAAAGGCCAGCACGGCTCGCTGCTCGCTATCCGTCAGCTGTTCGTTTCGCAAGGCAGCTTCGAGGAACGTCGCTCTTTCTCCGGATGACTTCGGCTTACGTGCTGCCACGTACCCGGCAAGCTCCATTAAGCGGTCATAGTCACACTCGAGGACTTCGGCCAAACGCATCAGGACACGGGGTGACGGGTTCTTCACCGCGCCGCTCTCGAGCTTCTGCAAGTAGGCCGCTGAGATCTTCGCTGGTTCCGAAACGGCTGCCAGACTGAGGCTTCTGACCTGCCGGATCGTTCTCAAATCCGCTCCTAACCGTTTCGCCGTATCTCGCGCGGCATCAACCATAGTGTGTACAATATATTATAGTTGATTTCCCCTCGTCAACGATCCATCTTTGACTCATGTGCCGTGATGCACCAGCCACCGATAGTGTCGTGGAGCCACGATGAGACCCATCGAATCGCTGCGTATGCAGCTGCGTAGTCTCGAGGGGAAGGACTACGGTGCGTACCAGTCGCTGCTCGGTTCATACGAATATCCGAGCTTCGAGCTGCACATCGATCAGATTCCCAAAGACCCATACGCTCCTCCTCATACGGGCATCTATCGCGTACGTGTCCCTTGGAACAACGCTGGGTTCCCAGCGGACGTGGTCAGCACGCAAGCGAGAACGATCGCGCTGCGCGATTTCCTGGCACGGCAGTTCTTCAGGAACAGCAGCGTAGTATCCAGACGGCGTGGCACGGGGAACAGCGGCCTCATCACCATCGCGGAACCGGGACAAGAAATCCTCGAGCGCACGTCCGTGGCCGTGACCCAAGCGTTTGTCGAAGCTCGAATCTTCCTGGGACTCCCTGGGAAGAATCGCAGTGTACGTGCTGCAATAGCAGAGGCCATGATCTTCGAAGAACTTCCCGGTATCGTCAATTCGTCACTGTTCGCGTCAGCTTTGGACCAGAAGGAGATCACCGACCACCTGCATACAGCCGAAGACGCTGACTTCTTGCGTGATAAGCTGGAATCGTTGGAGTTGGTCGCGTTTGTAGCGGATGATGCGGTGCTGCCACGCGTTAGTGGTGTAGACCCACGGCCCCTCGATTCTGAAACGGTAGTGCGGTTCCGTTCTCCTGACGGTCTGCGTGTGACGGTTGAACTACCCAATGCAGGGAAGGTCACCGGGATGGGAATCCCGCGAGGAGTGACACTGCTGGTTGGCGGCGGCTACCACGGCAAGTCAACGCTTCTCCAAGCTTTGGAACAAGGCGTATACAATCACATGGCCCGAGATGGACGGGAGCTTTGCGTGTCGCTGCCGGAAACGGTCAAGGTGCGTGCCTACAGCGGTCGATCCGTCGTCAACACTGATATCTCACCTTTCATTCAGAACATACCGCGAGAACATGACACGAGTGCCTTTTCTTCACTCAACGCCAGCGGAAGCACATCACAGGCGGCATTCATCGCGGAATCCATCGAGGTAGGAGCGAAGCTGTTGTTGATGGACGAGGATACTTGCGCGACCAATTTCCTGATTCGTGACAGAAGGATGCAGCAGTTGGTTAAGAAGGAAGACGAGCCGATCACAGCATTCATCGACAAGGTGCGTCAACTTCACGAACAACACGATATCTCAACCGTTCTGGTCCTCGGAGGATCTGGCGATTACCTGGGTGTTGCCGATCGAGTTATCCAGTTGATCGAGTATGTTCCTTACGATGTCACGCAACAGGCGAAGGAGATCGTGAAGCAGAACCCGTCTGGGCGTGTGCATGAGGGAGAGGAGAGCTTTGGACTCCCGCGAGAGCGTTACCCAAGTGCGGACGGCCTCGACACGCGCAACGAACACGGACACCGGCGGGTTTACTCACCCAACCCGCATGAGCTGATTTACGGTCGGATGAAAGTGGATCTGAACGATGTGGAGCAGTTGCTCGAATCGGCCCAGACCAAGGCAATCGGGCTCGCAATAGAGCACACCCGTGAGTATATGGATGGCAAAACGACGGTCAAAGAGGTAGTTGACCGTATCCTGTCAGAAGTGTGCGATCAGGGTCTCGACGTCATCGACACGAAACGAACAGGTGATTTGGCCGCCTTTCGCCCGTTCGAACTGGCGGCGGTGCTGAACAGGATGCGTGACTTCCAGGCGTCTCAGCAGGTTGGTGGATGAGCTCGCGCGATACGCCTTGACGGGGGCAGGGTGGGGAGGAGAGATCTTGGACAACGAGGAAAGCGTGAGATGAGAACGAAAGAATGTGTTGCGTGTGGTGTTCGCATGGAACAGGGTTTCATTGCCGACCGCGGCCAGGGTGACCGGATCAAGCCGGACACATGGGTAGAGGGAAAGCCGGACGTGTCATTCTGGAGTGGAGCGAAGATCAAAGGCAAAGAGCGATTCGAGATTACGGCACTTCGCTGTCCTAGGTGCGGCAGGATTGAGCTTTACGAGATGAAGGAATGAAGCTGAGTCTTACCGAAACACCTAACTCG
>JARRLJ010000365.1:0-4313 GCA_037387025.1 Gemmatimonadales bacterium | reverse complement strand
ATCGACTCGAGAGACGCCGAAAGATGAGAGAGAAGTCAGGCGGTGAAGTGCCGGGATCCGGCACGCGCGATTCCAGCTAGAACCGCGGCTCCTACGATCACCGCTACATCGTCCGGCAGAAACCGGGACGTATGGGCCGGCACGGGGGCTTGGTCGGATCGGCGTCCGCCAATCCTGACAAAACATCCCGGTCCCTTTTCCAGATAGAAAGCGAAGTCCTCACCACCGAGGTTGGGCACTGGCAGGGTGCACAAAGCTCCATCTCCCAACAGATCCAATATCGTCTCCCGTACCCATTGCATAACGCCGGACTCGTTTACGAGCGGCGGCGTTCCGAGGTCCAGACTCACTTTCGACTCGAGTTGGTGAGCCTGTGCCACCGAGTTCGACATTCTGCGCACCTGTTCGTGAAGCAAGTCGCGCGTCACAGAATCGGCCGCCCGGAGGGTGCCAGTCATGCGCGCTGTGTCTGGAATGATGTTCGCCGCGGTGCCTGCTTCGACCGTTCCCACGGACACCACGGCGGGCACTCCCGGCGGTACTCGGCGTGCCACTATCGTCTGTAGCGAGGTTACCAGCGCAGCCAATCCAACGATCGGGTCAGTTCCCTCGTTTGGACGGGCGGCATGGCACCCCCGTCCAATAAGTTCGATCGCGAACTCGTCCGCGGAGGCAGAGACGTTACCTGACTGCGCCACTACCGTCCCGGTCTCGAAACGCATGTCTACGTGTCCTCCGAAGATCGCGGCTACTCCCTCGAGGGATCCCGCTTCGATCATCGCCGGTGCACCACGGCCGGTCTCCTCTCCGGGCTGGAGCAGCACCACTACGTCACCTGGAGGCGGATCTTGAGCAAGCAGATGAGCGGCACCAACCGTCCACGCTGCATGCACGCACCTGTTTCCTCTCTAATGGGCAACGCGTCGATGTCTCCCCTTATGGCTACCGGCTTGAGTCGCGAATTTCGTCCCGCAATCCGCGCCAACAGGCCCGTGCCGGCCACCCGCGCAAGTACCAGCGGCTCGAGCCGTTCCAATTCCGCGTGGAGCCGATCCGAAGTCCGATTCTCCTGAAAGGACAATTCCGGCTGCCCGAGCAAGGAATGTCTGAGTTCGATGAGCCTGTCCACCAGGTCCTTGGGACACAACTGCTCAACCAAGTCAGACTTCATGTAATCCGACCTTGTTGTGGTAAACGACCCCTTGCCTCCATTGAACGTGAGCCTCCCGCCACACCAGTGTTGGATCGCGGCGGGGATGGCGTGAACCGTGTCAACTGATGACATTAGTTGGCTTGGAAATCGAATACAAGTTGATATGACCAGGTATTGTTGGGGAACGAGCAACCGTATGTGCAAGGTATTGACATGGACGCTTCTCGCGGTTGGGGCCATCTATCCGGTGACAACGGCAGCAGCTCAGACGGCCACCACGATTCGAGTTCGAGTAGTGTCGCACGATGCTAAGATCGTTGGTAGTGGAGTAGGGGGGGCCAGGGTCTATGTGAAGAACGCCGCGACCGGTGAGGTGCTCGCCCAAGGTCTCCAGAAGGGTGGAACAGGAAACACGACGGCGATCGTGGTCGAGCCAGTGTCACGCGGGGACGCAATCTACGACACCGAAGGTGCTGCCGTATTCACGGCCGAGTTGGAACTCGTTGAGCCCACCCTGCTCGAGTTTGTCGGGGAGGGACCGCTAGACTTCGAGCACGCGATACAGCGCACCACCAAAACAATTCTGGCTGTGCCCGGCGAACATATTCTCGGCAACGGCGTCGTACTGGAACTCAACGGCTTCATAGTGCAGATGTTGGAGCCCGAGGAACCGGCGACGCTAGACGGGGAAGTAGAAATCAAGGCACGGGTCCGAATGATGTGCGGCTGTGCTCTCGAGCCAGGCGGCCTGTGGGATGCCGATCGCGTGCGGGTTAGTGCCAACGTTTACCATAATGGTTCGCGAATAAAGCAGCAGCGCCTCGAATATGGGGGGGAGCCCAACATCTTCATTGGCACGCTGTCACTCGACGGAGTCCCTCCAGACGCCTCCATGCTAATAGTGGCTGCCGACCCTGAGCGGGCTAACTTCGGCAGCAGCATGCCCCTCAAGTTCTCCCGATAATAAGCGAGAAGACACATGAAACCCCCGATCCAACTACGCATGCTGGCGGCCTCCCTGACGCTCATGCTGCTGCTTCCGGCTGTCCTCGTTGCCCAAGGTGGAAACCGCACGGTGCAGCAGGCCCCCGATAGAAGAGCCAACGAGGGCGATGGGCCGTTCGAGCGTCTGATCATCCGCGGCGCAACAGTGGTAGACGGTACCGGGGCGCCGGGGCAGGGGCCCATCGACATCGTGATTGAAGGGAACAGGATCACCAGGATCGCCAATGTCGGCGCTCCAGGAGCTCCAATCAACGAAGACAGGCGACCACAAGGAGCAACGCGGGAGATAGATGCTGATGGGATGTACGTTCTTCCCGGGTTCGTCGACGTTCATGCTCACACCGGAGGAGCTCCTCAGAGCACTCCGGCGGAGTACGTCTACAAGCTGTGGATGGGACACGGGGTAACCACGATACGGGATCCCGGCTCGGGGAACGGAGTCGAGTGGACACTCGAAGCCCGCCAACGAAGCGCTTCCAACGAGATCGTAGCTCCCCGCATCTTCGTGTACGTACGGCCGGGTATGGGTTGGGATCGGGGCTCCATCACAACACCCGACGCGGCACGGGAATGGGTACGCTGGGCCGCCGGTCAGGGGGTCGACGGGCTCAAGCTGGGATCGCACGACCCTGACATCATGGCTGCCCTCATCGATGAAGCGAAACAGCATGGCCTGGGCACCCAGGCACACTTGGGTCAGATGGGTGTAGCCAGGATGAATGCGCTCGACGCGGCGCGACTAGGTCTTGGCTCCCTCGAGCATTGGTACGGACTCCCGGAAGCTCTGTTCGACGATCGCTCGGTTCAGGACTTCCCGTACGACTACAACTACAACAACGAATACGACCGTTTCGGCCAAGCCGGTCGGCTCTGGAGACAGACGGCCAAACCAGGCACTGACCACTGGAATGCGGTAATGGACGAACTGCTGGAACTTGGGTTCGTGCTCGATCCCACACTGACCATATATGAAGCCAGCAGGGACATTATGCGGGCCAGGGAAGCCGAGTGGCACGACATCTACACCCTACCATCACTGTGGCAGTTCTACGAGCCAAGTCGTACAAGCCACGGATCGTATTGGTACGACTGGACCACACAGGACGAGATCGAGTGGAAAGAGAACTACCGTGTTTGGATGGCCTTTCTCAACGAGTATAAGAACCGCGGTGGAAAGGTATGCACTGGCTCCGATTCCGGATTTATCTACAAGCTCTACGGGTTTGGGTATATCCGAGAGCTTGAACTACTCCAGGAGGCTGGTTTTCACCCGCTCGAGGCAATCCGAGCGGCTACTCTGTGTGGAGCGGAGACGCTGACCGAGCCCAGAGGCCAACGGATCGAGTTTGGCCTGGTGAAACCGGGTATGCTAGCGGATTTGGTCGTGGTGGAGGAAAACCCGATTCACAATCTAAAAGTACTCTACGGCACGGGAACCGTTAAGTTAGACGACGATGGGAATCCGATCCGGGTCGGGGGAGTGAAGTACACCATCAAGGACGGGATCATATACGACGCGAAGCGGCTGCTCGCCGACGTAGCGAGGATGGTCGAGGAAGCCAAACAGGCCGCAGCCACCGGCGCGAGCACAAGCGGTCATTAGGGTCCCACAAGGAGGTAACTATGGTTCCGATCAGAACGCCGATGGTAACGGTCGCGCTGGCTGCCCTCCTGCTGACATTCCCAGTCGTTGCGGCGGCGCAGGCCGGGGGGGTCGAGGTGGAAGCCGCACTGGCATTGGGAATCGAGGACCGGATGCCGGTCGACACAGCATCGACTTTTCCACCCGACGTAGGCCGTGTTTGGCTGTGGACCTCTGTCACCGGCGCAGAGGGTCAGACCATCTCTCATGTCTGGTCCCACGGGGAGAATGAATGGACAGTAAATCTGCAAATAGCGGCCGACCGTTGGCGCTGCTGGAGTAACAAGACGATACCACCCGACTGGACCGGCGAGTGGCAAGTCGAGGTTCGGGACGGGGCAGGGAACGTGCTCGAGACGTTGACGTTTACGGTTGGAAGCTGAAGGAGTTTCTCCCCTCTCCCTCTTTCAGAAGGGGAGAGGGGAGGTAGCTTGACTAACCTCCAAAGCCGAGTCCCCCCAGCGCAGCGAACGCCACCTTCACCAGCAGCCACAGACCACCAACGATTACTAA
>JARRLJ010000364.1:0-3430 GCA_037387025.1 Gemmatimonadales bacterium | reverse complement strand
GGAATTGCCTCACGAGATCGTAAGTGGCCACATAGTGATCCCCGGCGAAGCTCTCACGTTGGGTACCAACGTTGTCGAGCTCAAATTCCTTGCGGGAGATCTTTCCCTGAACCGCAACCCTGAGTTTCTCTACACTCTGTTCGTTCCCGATCGGGCCGCGACCGCGTTCCCATCGTTCGATCAACCAAACCTCAAGGCGATTTTCGAGCTCACCTTGGAGACACCCGCGACGTGGAAAGCAGTAGCTAATAGCCCCCTACTGAGAGCAGACACCGCCGACGGACGAATTACGCGTGAGTTCGCACCAACCAGACCGATAAGTACGTACCTCTTCTCATTCGCCGCGGGAGAGTTTCGGATCGAGACCGGCGAGCGCTCAGGACGAGTGATGCACATGTATCATCGGGAAACCGACACGGCGAAGGTGGCCAGGAATCGTGATGCCGTGTTCGATCTGCACGCTACCGCCCTGGATTGGCTCGAGGAATACACCGGGATTCCATACCCCTTCGACAAGTTCGATTTCGTGCTCATCCCGTCTTTCCAGTACGGGGGAATGGAACACCCGGGCGCGATCTTGTACCGGGCCTCCAGTGTGTTACTCGATGAGTCAACCACCAAGAACCAAGAATTGGGCCGGGCAAGCCTGATCGCACACGAGACCACACACATGTGGTTCGGTGACCTGGTCACGATGGCCTGGTTCGATGATGTCTGGACGAAGGAGGTATTCGCCAACTTCATGGCGGCGAAGATCGTGAACCCATCGTATCCCGAGATAAACCACGATCTTCGCTTCCTGCTGAGTCACTATCCAGCTGCCTACGCTATCGATCGATCCGACGGAGCAAACCCCATACGCCAAGAACTCGACAATCTCATCAACGCAGGCACTCTCTACGGAGCCATTATCTACCAAAAGGCACCCATCGTGATGCGTCACCTGGAGCGGCTCATCGGAGAAGACACCTTCCGCTCCGGCATGCAGGAGTACTTGACGACGTTCAGATACGACAACGCGACCTGGCCGGACCTGATCGCGATACTGGATCAGAAGACCGCACGAGATCTCCAGGCATGGAGTCGCGTATGGGTGCAGGAACCCGGTCGCCCAACCATACATACCGAACTCGATATCGCTGCCGACGGCATAGTGCGGTCGCTGCAGCTGACCCAATCCGATCCAGCGGATCGCGGTCGGACGTGGATCCAGCAACTCGATGTAGCACTGGGATGGGACGACAGCATTTCGATTACAAGTGTCGATCTCGCCGACACGACAGTGGATGTCCCTGACGCGGACGGACTCGCGGCACCCCGCTTCGTGCTGGCGGCCGGACAGGGAGTAGGCTACGGGCTGTTCCAACTGGATACGGCTAGTACCACATACCTGCTCGACCATCTGACGTCTATCGACGACCCACTGACCCGAGCCGCCTCGTGGGTTACCCTATGGGATGCGGTTCTCGAGGGAACCGTAACGCCCCAGAGGTTCCTCGATTTGATACTGGCTGCCCTGCCGGCGGAAGACGAAGAGCTCAACGTGCAGCGTATCCTGGGGTACCTGAACGAGACGTTCTGGCATTATGTCAGCCCAGTCGATCGGGAGAGCATTGCTCCCACCGTGGAAAAACTCCTGTGGACCCAGCTGGAGCAGTCGCCCAGCACGAGTCTCAAAGCCGCATACTTCAACAGCTACGCAGCTGCAGCGCTGAGCGGCACCGGGGTGAACAAGTTGTTGGAGATCTGGCGCAAGGACATGGAGATCGCCGGGCTCCAGCTCTCGGAGCGCGACTACACGTCCCTGGCGCAGGAGCTGGCCCTGCGAGAGATCCCAGAGGCCAGTGAGGTACTGTCTCAACAGCACGACCGAATCGAGAACCCGGATCGGAGGGCCAGGTTCGAGTTCGTATTGCCGGCACTGTCAGCCGATCCAGCCGTGCGAGACTCCTTTTTTCAGAGCCTCAAAGCCCCGTCAAATCGGGAGCACGAGCCCTGGGTGCTGGAGGGTGTATCGTTCCTCCATCATCCGTTGCGCGCGGACCAGGCTGTAGGGTATATCATGCCAAGCCTGGAGCTGCTCGAGGAAATCCAGCTGACCGGAGATATATTCTTCCCGAAACGCTGGCTCGACGCCACCCTCGGTGGCCATTCGAGGCCTGAGGCCGCTGATATCGTGCGGCAGTTCTTGGAATCAAGCAGCGACTACTACCCAACAAGGCTGCGGATGAAGATATTGCAGGCTGCCGATCCGCTGCTTAGAGCTGCCAGAATAGTGTACTAGGCTCAGGATTGTCACCTTGAGAGGACATTTCTGGCCCAAAGTCCGCCAGAATTGCACTCTGCGCCCCGAAACACAGGTGTTGTATCTCACTGACGGCGTGGCGCTAGAGGGCTAACTATAATCCGGGAATAGCTTTGCGGGTGGCCGAGTGGCACCGCGAAACCCTGGCACAGATCTGGCTATTTTCAATGGTGGAAGGCCCGCACCGGCCTAGACTAGAACCCCTGAACCGGAGTAGGACATGACCGGGTGCACCGACAGCAGTCTTCCGGTAATCTGCCGGGAACTCGACGAGACGATCGAGAATCTCGTTTCCGTCGTCGAGCATCTGCTGCAGCGCCTATCGGATGCCGCGCCAAGTTCGGTTGAAACGGAGGGGTCCGGTGCGAGGCTGACAGTGCCCCTACGTTTCCCAGACGGCATCGGACAGGGACAGGTGGTGGCTTCACTGTTCCGCTGGCGCGAAGCAGTACGGCTCGACATCGAGATAGTCCACAACCGGACTTTCTCCAGACCGGATGGTAGCGCTTCAGATCGCAGGTGCTTCCTGAACGATTATGAAGCTTCCGTATCGCTGCCGGTTGGGACTGGCGAGCTGCCAAACGAATTCGAGCATCAGGTTATCGCTGGCGTGCTAGCGGCTCGAGAGGCAGTACAGCGATACAATCGTCAGCACCAGGCACCGTGGAGTCAGGTGAGCGTCACGGCCGTCTGAACGGAACGAGAAACAAGATCAGTCGAAGGGCGGGGGTCACCACCCCCGCCCTTTTTGCATCACTGCCTCTGAGCTCCATCAGAGCCGGCCTCAGCCTCACCTCCAAACCAGACCGTAGTGGCCGCCCACGAGCCATGCGGGTCGAAGGTGTAACGGGCATCACCAATGTGGACGGCGAAGCTACTGCGCGAACCCTCAACCTCGAAATAAGGGAATCTCGCCCAGGTCATGAACTTGCGACCCCGTGGTTTCCGAAGCGTTGCGAACATCGCAAAAGCCCCGGCATGCCGGTCCACAGTTTCCGACTCCCAGGTGAACCTCCGCCGTGCGAGCCACCTCAGAGTCCCGAAGCGATACGCCTCGGGATCCTGTATCACCACTCGGCGCACGAACGGGTTGAGCGGAACTGGAGCGACCATCATTCGTTCCAC
>JARRLJ010000363.1:0-5657 GCA_037387025.1 Gemmatimonadales bacterium | reverse complement strand
CTCGTGAATCTCGGCGATTGTGGCCTCTACAACGTCGAACGTTGACTGCGTCGCCTGTGGGTTCTGAGCATTTGTGACGGCATGGGCTCCGAGATACAAGGCCACATTCACGAGAACCACGCGACTCCATAGCGCGAAAAGCATCCGTGTCTCCGTTGGTGTGCTCATTATAGCGCAGGAACCAGCACGTAACCTTGGTCTCCGTCGTCTCTTCGATCGAAAAGCGAATTCCCAACTCCCAGTCCGAATGGCGATCGACCACGAACGATCACTTCCAATGCTCATGGCGTACCTGCGGTTGGGAGTGGTGACTTGCCAAGCCAAGATGCGGCAACTGACAGCTGAGAGCGAGTCGCGCCCATCTCACGTCCCCTTGACGGTTCGCACTCAACCCAGGAATATCAACACTCTGATACGTACGCAACCGGAGATCTAGACATGCGGACCTTGGCATCCACAATGGCCATCAGTGCGCTCACAATGCTAGCAGCTTGCTCATCCGACCGGCCCGTGTGCTTGCAGAGCACGCCGGATACGGTACTGATGCGAACGACTCTCGGTGATTTGAGCATCGCGCTATTCCCGGAAGAAGCACCGATAACAGTCGCGAATTTCGTTGCCTACGTGGACAGTGGATTCTACGACGGGACTCTGATCCACCGTGTCGTGCCGGGATTTGTGATCCAGGGAGGTGGGTTCAGCATGGAGGGCGTGCAGAAAGAAACCAGACCTCCCATTACAAACGAGGCCGATAATGGCCTGCTCAACGAGCGATTGACACTTTCAATGGCACGCCGTCCCGATCCCAACTCGGCTACGTCGCAGTTCTTCATAAACCTGGACCACAATGAGATCCTGGATCATGGTGTGCGTGACTTCGGATACGCGGTGTTCGGGAAGGTGGTCGCGGGAATGGAGATCGTGGACCAAATTGCGGCCGTGCCAACCGCTAACGAGACTCCGGTGAACCGGCTTGTTATCGAGTTTGCCTGCCGAAAGTAGGTGAGAACCTAACCCCTCCATTCCAGACTCCCATCGACGCCCCCGCTGGATGGGCGTACGGTACAGGTGGAAGCACTGGTTGCGTAGCGTGGAGGCCGTCATCGGCTGATGACTCACGCTTCTATTTCACTCTGCTCGCCCTTGCACCAAGTCTCGAGCCTGTCCCTCGTCACCTCGTGATGCGAACCGTGCGCTATTGGGCTTCCGCGCCGCAAGACAATCGCCTGCGGTGATTGATGACGAACGCCCAGGTCTTCCGCCAACTGCCTGGCAAGTGACCGGCTGCGGATTACGTCTATTTGGTACACCGGCACCCCTGGATTCCGCTCCGCGAACGCCCGCATCTCGTTTATCGCCTTCGCCGAAGACGGGCAGACTCTACTGTGTTTGTATATGACCGCGAGTTCTTCACTCAACGCAGCATCCAATGCAGCTGGTTCGGACAGGTCTCGTATCAAATCCACCGTATGAACCTCTGTATAGGAACCTCATGAGCATCGGGTACCGATCTGGCCCCCGTCTTGGACCCCACGCACGGCCCAGAACGCAATATAGCCCCCACCGCCCATAACGAATCTGGCCTACGGACGTCCTACCGCTTGCCTGACCCGAAACTATATCGGAATCCGATACGTATTGTAGGCGGTCCACAAAACATCGATCTCTGGAGGTGAAGCTTGGCTGAGGCGCCCCTCAGAATCCGGAAGCTGCAGCCGCTGAGGCCCGCGGTATTTCACATCCTGTTGGTCCTTTCCGAAGGAGAGCGCCACGGCTATGCGATAAAGCAGGCGGTGGAGCTCCGAACGGATGGCATGGTCAAGATGGGTCCGGGAACCCTGTACGAATCGATCCAGCGTATGCTGGAGAGGGGTCTCATCGAGGAGACGAGCAGCGGACAGCGACATGACAGCGATCAGTCGCAGCGCCGCTACTACCGCCTCACTGGATTCGGAACGACCGTTCTGCACGCAGAAGTCAACCGGCTCGAGGAGGTCGTTCGCTACGCGCGATCGTCTCTCGAGGGGACCCGACCCGCGTGACGCCCGAACGACCGCCTGGCACCGGCGGGGGCGTCGGCCTCAGACTGTTTCTGCTGCTCTTGTTACTCTATCCCCGCCACTTCCGCCGGGCATACCGGGAGCAGCTCGTCGAGGCCTACCTCCTACAACGTGACGAAGCACTACACCGCGGCCACCCAGGCACACTTCGGTTCGCTTGGGAAATCCTGACCGATACGATCGTCTCCGCAGTTCGGCGGCACCTGGCTGCCGTACGTCGGCGATCGATTCACAACCGACAATCACCGATCTCGACCAGTTCACTATCTGGAGTTGCGATCATGACCAGCACCTTCTTGCAGGATATCCGCTACGCGCTCCGCAATCTCGCCAAGAGCCCGGGGTTCTCTGTCTTGGTGGTGCTGATACTGGCCGTGGGCATCGGAGCCAACGTTGCCATGTTTTCGATGATGAACCAGGCGCTCGTTAGACCCTTACCATACGCAGACCCAGACCATCTCGTGTTAGGCAGAGCCACTTTCAACAGCAATTTGAACCCATTGGCCTCCGCCTACGATTACTACGACTACAGAGAGCGGAACAGCGTATTCGAGTCGTTGGCCGCGATCCTCTTCTCCACCATCGACATGACGGTGACAGGCGGTGACGAGCCAGAGCGCGTGGCCGGTACCTTCGCCTCTTGGGACTTGTTCCGGGCTCTCGGCGTTGATCCTGCGGTAGGAAGGCACTTCTCTCGCGAAGAGGGTGAACCGGGCGGTCCGTCCGTCGTGATCTTGAGCAACGGCTACTGGCAGCGGCGATTCGGCTCATCTTCCGACGCAATAGGACAGACCATCACAGTGAACGGTACGTCACAAACTGTCGTTGGGGTGATGCCGGCGGACTTCCAGTTCATGCATAGGGCCGACGTTTGGCTGCCGATGCGAAAAGATGGTCCCATGGCCAACGCCAGGCGCTGGCACAACTGGTTTCTCGTCGGCCGCCTCAATGCCGGGATCGATCTGGACCAGGCACAGGCCGAGATGGATGTAATCTCCGCTCAACTGGCGAGTGAATATCCCGAGACCAACCGTGACAAGGCGCTGCTGCTGACAGGCTTGCATGAGACTCTGGTCGAAGAATACAGAACCAGCCTGTTTCTCCTGACGACGGCGGTAGGTCTCGTCCTGCTAATCGCATGCGGCAACGTAGCTAGTCTACTGCTGGCGCGCGGTTCCAATCGCCGTTCAGAGATGTCCATTCGGGCTGCGCTCGGGGCATCTGCGTCCAGATTGACGCGGCTGCTGCTCACAGAGTCTCTCGTAACCGCATTGGCAGCAGGAGTCCTGGGCATCGGATTGGCATTCGGATTCCAGAAGTTGATACTCCAGTTCCTGCCCCTGGATCTGCCAGGGATGGATGCGTTGGGTCTCTCCGGTTCGATGTTGTCTTTCGCCGTCGTGCTCTCAGCAGTCACCGGCCTGGTCTTTGGAATCCTCCCGGCCGCGCGGGCTGCCCGTCCAAACGTCGTCGAGGACATCAAATCGGGAGCGCGGGCCACGGATTCGCGTGGCTCTCAATTCCGCAGCGCACTCGTGGTGGTTCAGGTCGCCATCTCGGTTGTTCTACTAGTAGGATCGGGACTTCTCATCCGCAGCTTCGCCAGCCTCCGCAGGGTTGATCCGGGGTTCGAAGCGAGGAGCTTGCTCACTGCCGAGATAAGACTTGCACAAGCCGAGTACGCGGAAAGCGAGGTCCGTATCAATTTCTATTCGAAATTGGCTGCCGATGTTGCGGCGATTCCAGGCGTAACAGACGTGGCGCTTATCAATCAACTGCCAATCCGGGATCCCGGGAACAACATCTACGTCTACGCCGCCGACAACCCTCCGGCAGATCCCAACGACCGGGACGTGGCCTTTCAACGCGTGGTCTTCCCCGGCTACTTCCAGGCCATGGGGATCCCTCTGCTGCAGGGTCGTGATATAGATCGTTCGGACACGGAAGGCTCTCCACCGGTGCTGGTCATCAACGAAACAATGGCTCGCACGCTATTTCCCGATCAGAATCCCCTCGGCCGCCACGTAGCGGTGGATGTGGGTGAGGAAATGACTGCAGAAGTCATCGGCGTGGTCGGAGATGTCAGAATGAGCGCCCCAAGATACGATCCTCGCCTCGCTATGTACGGCTCGTATTTCCAGCAGCCGTATTACCGAATGCGTTTGGCCATCCGAACCGTCACCGATCCTGCGTCGATTGCACCGCAGCTGCGCGCCGCCGTTTGGAGTCAGGACCGTGACATACCAGTGGCTGACCTATCGACGATGAGCGAACTAAAGCGCTTCATCATTTGCTCCCCCCACCAGTCCGGCAAGCTGTCAGCGAACAAGCCGTTGCTGGCGTACTACGTGAGCAAGCGTATCCATGAGATCGGCGTTCGTGTTGCACTCGGTGCCGGATCCGGAGACATAGTGAAGCTAGTGGTCAACAGAGGGCTCAAGCTCGTCGTGGCAGGAATAGTGGCAGGGCTAGTTGCGGCCTTCTGGAGCACTCGACTCATCCAGCAAATGCTCTTCAACGTCGAAGCAACCGATCCCGCTACCTTCGGAGCTGTGTGCGTCTTCTTTGGAACCGTGGCGCTGATCGCCTGCCTCATACCTGCATGGCGCGCACTACGAGTCGATCCGCTACTGGCACTGCAGGCCGAATGAGCAAACAATAGCAGGAGCAGGGAGCGGGCCGCATTCCACCCTTCCAACCGACTCGGAGGAGTCTGCTAGGACGGGTGGATTCCGCTCCCCGCTCCCCGCTCCCTGCTCCCCGCTCACCACCACTAGATTGCATTTTTCGACAAACATCACGTCGTGTACGCCAGCTGCCTTTTCTGCCAGAACGGATTCGAGGGCAACCAGGCCCTTGAATCTTTTCCCGTCGGACGTCGACTAGCGTTCGATGCGGCGAAGGGACGCCTCTGGGTCGTCTGCCGGCGCTGCGAGCGCTGGAACCTCGCAGCAATCGACGAGCGTTGGGAAGCCATCGAAGATTGCGAGCGCCTATTCAGGAACGCCAGGAAACGTGTTTCCTCGGAAAACATCGGCCTGGCCCGCCTCGACAGCGGGTTGGAACTGGTGCGAATAGGCAACGCCCTCAGGCCCGAGTTCGCTGCTTGGCGATACGGCGACCAGTTTGGTCGGCGGCGCCGAAAGTCACTCATCGGGGCATCAACTCTCGTAGGGTCAGTTGGAGCGGCAGTTACTGGAGCGTTGAGCCTCGGGGCAGTTGTAGCAGGGGGCTATTTGACGTACTGGGCTGCCAAGGGCTTTGCCGCGCGGAGACGAAGTCGACACCTGGTAGCCCGTATCCCTACTTCTGAAAGTGAGACGCTGAGCGTCCTGGAAGAACACCTGGCACAAGCCCGCCTTACCACCGTGGTGGGCCACAAAACAGGATGGAGACTGATGCTGCCACACTTGGAGGGAACGTGCACTCTACGTGACGACGATGCTCTCCTCGCCATTTCACTGATAATGCCGACGATCAACGGGACTGGTGGGACCAGCAGCATGGTCCATAGAGCCGTGAAGAGGCTGGAGAACTTCGACGATCCGACGCGTTACTTGCTCTCGGCAGCAGCAGCCAGCGTGCATCCGTCGAGGC
>JARRLJ010000362.1:0-3435 GCA_037387025.1 Gemmatimonadales bacterium | reverse complement strand
GCGGTGCGATCCTGGCCGTGGTACCGGGTTGGGGAGCGATCGTCGCCTACTCGCCACGACTGGATGAGGCAGGCAACAGCGTGCGTGGTGCTCTGGCAATTCGACTGCTGGCCAATCGCTGGGCGCTTCACTCTATCGACCGCCTGATATTGCTGGAGCCGAAAGGCTAACTCTTTGGAAAAGTGGTGGCGCTCCTTCTACCCCAGCAAGTAACTTGCTGGTAACGTGGTGAATCAGGGCAGGGGAGCAGTCCTGGACGAACCTTTTTCGTGGGCGGTGATTCAAGGGGTTATCCTATTGTTGATGAGGCCAGATATGTTAAATTGCACCGAAAAATGATCCACTGTTTGCACTGAAATATATACCACCAGATCTGCTGTAAGTATGTGGCTACAAACTAATCATTCTTAGCGGAGATGGGTCAAAGCAGAATGCAAATATCCAACTATTTCGGGACTGATTTCGGTGCAAATCAACTGGGCGGGGTTTCAGAGAAAATAGCGTTCTATACTCCGATGGGAATGAATATGGCTGCGCGTGCGATTAACAGAGTCTTCCTCTCGATGGTGGTGCTGTTGCTTGGCAGCACGCAGGTTCACGCGGCGGGTTTCTACCTGAGCGAGGTGGGAACACCGGGCAGCGTTGGGACAGCCGGTGTGGCCAATCCCACTAATACGTTCACTGCCGATGCTTCATGGACCAATCCTGCCGGGATGACGGGTATGCATGAGGACAGCATGCTGGCCGGCGGCATGGTGACGATCCCAAATGTCGAATTCGACTCCAGGGTCGCGACAGCCGGGGGCAGCGACGGCGGTAACGCGGGCGAGCCAGCGTTTATTCCCAGTTTCTTTTACACCCGGGTGCTCTCCGGACGCTCGCGCCTGGGTCTCTCTGTGGTGGCGCCGTTCGGTGGTGGTTTCGATTATGGCGATAACTTCGTCGGGCGTTATGCCCTGCAGAACGTCAGTCTTTCTGGCGTCGCGCTCACCCCCTCGATTGCCTACCAGGTAAATGACCGCTTGTCGCTGGGTGGCGGTGTTTCGATTGTCTATACGCAGCTTGACCAGGAAATCGCGATCAGGCGGCCGCTTTCGCAACCGGATGGCAAGGCCAAATTCAAGGACCTGGACGACTGGGGATACCAGCCCATCCTGGGGGCGACCTATCAGCTGACGGACCAGACGCTGGTCGGCTTGGTGTATCGCGGCGAGATGGATGTGGACCTGAAGGGAGATTTGAGTGTTTCACTTCCGGTCCCCAAGCAGAACGTCAAGATCAAGTGGGACAATCCGCAAACCCTGGAGGGCGGGGTGCGGCACGAGTTGAACGACAGTCAGACCGTGTTCTTCAACCTCGGCTGGCAGGACTGGTCAGCCTTCAGCAACAACGAGCTGTCGGTTACGAATACAGGCATTGCCGATGTGACGGACCGCAAGTGGGATGACACCTGGCATGCAGGTGTGGCTTATGCCCGGAATCTGGGTGGCGGTCCCGGGCACTACTATTCCCTGGGGCTTTCCTACGAAAGCTCTCCCGTCAAGGACAAGTATCGCACCTTCGATTTTCCGGTGGATGAGCTGTGGAAGCTGGCCGGCTCCTACGCCTGGCAGGGAAGCAAGAAGCTGGATTATGCCGTTGGTGCGACAGTTTACCTCACTGGTGATGCCCCGATCGACCAGACCGAGCAGGGTGTGCGCACGACCGGTAAGTTCGATAACAACATGACTTTGTTTGTTGGCGCTACGGTTCGTTATGTTTTCTAGGAATCCGTGGTCTCGACCGTTGGGCTAGATGGTTTTTCTGACAGACAAAGCAATTCAAAAATGATTGCGTGCACAAACTGCACGAGACAATGGACCCGGGAATGAATCGCGCGAGTCGTGCGAATCACTTCTGTTTTGTTGGCAACATGCTCCCGGCCAGGACTGTGTGTGTCGAAGGGGTGCTACGTGCACCGTACGAACGGGAGGCTGAGCTCGCGCAGGAACTTTCGAATCCAGCTGCCGGTTTCATTAGGAGGAAACATTGAAGGATACCTTTCGATGCATCGGTTGCCACGTCCTGATAGCGGGAGATCCGCCAACACTGGTATCCCACACTCACCAATGAAAAACAGGAGAGTAACGATGAACAAAAACAAGCAATTACCCGCTGCCATCGCTGTGCTGATGGCGCTGGTGCCGACCTATCTTCCAGCCGCGGACACCGCAACGGGCCCTGATTTTGCAATCAATCGCGACAACACTCCCGTGCTGGAAAAGAACTACTCGCCCTTCGTCGGCGACGACTATCCCGACCGTGTGTTCTGGGGCGATACCCATCTTCATACCTCGTACTCCTACGACGCGGGCCTGGTCGGCAACACGCTGGGACCCGACGAGGCGTATCGGTTCGCCAAGGGGGAGCAGGTCATCTCCGCCACCGGGGTGCCGGCGAGACTCGTGCGCCCGCTGGACTGGCTCGTCGTCGCAGATCACGCCGAGACCTTGGGGGTCCCCGTGCTGATCCAGCGCTCTGACCCGACCCTCCTGAAGACCGAGATCGGCAAAACCACCCACGACCTCTACATGCAGGGCAAGGTCTACGAGGCATTCGAGTACTACGGCCTGAAGGTTCTGGTCGAGGGCAACAATCCGATGGATGATCCTAATATCGTCCGCACGAGGTGGGAGGAGATGGTCGGTTTCGCAGAAGAGTACAATGATCCAGGGAAATTCACCGCCTTCATCGGTTTCGAATGGTCGGCGATGCCGGCAGGCAACAACCTGCACCGGGTCGTGGTCATGCGCGACGACGGTGACAAGGCGAGCGAAGTGCTGCCTTTTGCCGCTTACGACTCGGATGATCCCGAGGATCTCTGGACATGGATGGCGCGTTATGAGGAGAAGACCGGCGGTGCTGTGCTCGCCATTCCCCACAACGGCAACATCTCCAACGGGGTGATGTTCGCAACGGAGACTCTGTCTGGCAAGCCCATTGACAAGCGCTACGCCGAGGTGCGTGCCAAGTGGGAACCGCTCTACGAGGTCACCCAGATGAAGGGCGATGGTGAGGCGCATCCGCTGCTCTCGCCGGACGACGAGTTCGCCGACTACGAGAACTGGGACCGCGGCAACTGGGCCGGCGAGAAAAAGACTCCCGAGATGCTGCCCCACGAGTATGCGCGCAGCGCACTGAAGATTGGCCTGCAGCTTGAGGAGGAGCTCGGCGCCAATCCGTTCAAGTTCGGCATGGTGGGCGCCACCGATTCCCACACCTCACTGTCCACGACCCGGGAAGACAACTACTTCGGCAAGGTCTCGCTGATGGAGCCGGGGCCGGATCGCTTCGACGGGCAGATCGTTCCCGATCCGCAGAAAGTTGGCACCGCCACCTACGAATTCGAGACGATCGCCTCGGGCCTGCGGGGCGTCTGGTCGAGAGAGAATACGC
>JARRLJ010000361.1:0-3435 GCA_037387025.1 Gemmatimonadales bacterium | reverse complement strand
CCCCACTCCCTTGCCATCTAGCATCGACTCGAGTAGAATCATTTTGATACTCGAATCATTTTGCTCCTAGTTGTTGGCGCCGAAGGCCTCGGCGCGCCGCACACGAAATCAGGTGGTTGCGATGCCCGACGAGCACAAATCCGACCCGCAGAGCCTGCTTCCTTTGAAGCCCATGGTGTTTCACATCCTGCTGCTGCTCACCGAGCAGGAGCGCCACGGTTACGACATCGTGAAACAGCTCGAGGGGCGGTTCGCCGACGGCCGGCGGATCCTCCCTGGCAACCTGTATCGCACGCTGCGATCGATGCTGGCCGACGGCCTGATCGAGGAATCCGAAGAGCGCCCCGACACGGAGCTAGACGACGAGCGGCGGCGCTACTTCCGGCTGACCGGTTTCGGCCTCGAAGTGGCGCGCCGGGAAGCCGCCCGCCTCCAGTCGATGGTGGTCGAGGCGCGCGCGCACGATCTCCTCAAGGCGCGCTGAGCGCCGCCATCTGGGTACATGATGCTGCATCGCATTGGTAATTGGCTGTACCGCATCCTGCTGCTGGCCTTTCCGCGGGACTTGAGGCGGGGGTTCGGCACCGACATGGAGCAGGTGTTTCGCGCGCAACGCGCCGAAACCCAAGGCCGGCCAGTCGCTGTGCTCGCCCTCTGGGTCCGCGCCATCCACGACATACTGGTTCACGCGGCTGCAGAACGCGCGTCGCGCATCGTTGCACGCACACACGCCGAGCCGATCGGTAGGGCGGTCGGCAACCCCCGAGCGAGAGGCAACTTCATGGAGACATTGGCGCAGGACATCCGTTACGCATTCCGCGCGCTCGCCAGGCAGCCAGGATTCACGACTGTCGTGGCAGTCACACTGGCCCTAGGCATCGGGGCAACCACGGCCTTGTTCAGCGTTGTGAACGGGGTGCTGCTGCGCGAGCTGCCCTACGACTCACCCGACCGGATCGTGCGCCTGCTGGGCACGGAACACGGCGTGATCGATGGCGCCGGCACGATAGCCTATCTCGATTTCATCGACGTGAGGGAGCAGGCCACGGTGTTCGAGGCCGGGGCGGCGTACGACGAGTGGCGTCCCAGCCTCACCGGAATCGACGAGCCGGAGCAGATCGACGGCGCGCTGGTCTCGTCGAGCTTCTTCGACGTCTTGGGTGTGCGACCGCATCTGGGCCGCTTCTTTCTTCCAGCCGAGGACATCGACGGCAACGATCGGGTGGTGGTGTTGGGCCATGGGTTGTGGCAGCGGAAGTTCGGCGCCGACCCCGGGATCATCGGAACCACGCTTTCGTTCAACGGCAGCCCCCACGTGGTCGTCGGAATCGGTCCCGCGGGGTTCGAGGATCCGCTGCTGTCAGGCGTCCGTTGGGGCGTGCCGCAGGTGTGGCGCCCCCTGGGGCTGGACGGTCTCTCCGACGACGACATGCCGAGTCGCGGCTCGCACTCGTACACCGGGATCGCGCGGCTGAAGAACGATGTGACGCTCGAGCGGGCCGCCGCGGAAGTCGAGCAGATCTCCCGCCGGCTGGAGGATTTGTACCCCGACAGCAATACCGGTGAGGGAATGACACCTGTCCAACTGCACCAGACCATTGTGGGCGACGTGCGCACCGCGTTGCTGGTGTTGTTGGGTGCCGTGGGACTCGTGCTGGCCATTGCCGCCATCAACGTGGGCAACCTGGTGTTGGGTCGGGCGTTGGACCGCGAGCGCGAGATCGCGGTGCGGAGCGCACTGGGCGCGAGTCGGGGGCGGCTGTTGCGCCAGCTCCTGACCGAGAGCCTGGTGCTGGCCCTGGTGGGCGGCGCGGCCGGCGTAGCGGTGGCGCTGTTCGTGACCGACGCCATCGTGACCTTGGGGGCGAGCGGCATACCGCGGGCGGCGCAGATCGGGCTCCGTCCCGGCGTGCTGGAGTTTGCCGCTCTGATCACCCTCGTCACCGGCCTGGCGAGCGGGTTGGCACCTGCGATTCAGCTTCGCGCGCGCGACTTGCGCGCGTCACTCGCCGCAGGCAGTCGCAGTGCCACCAGCCAGCGCGCTCCGCTGCGACTGCGCAGCGCGCTCGTCGTTTCGGAGGTGACGATCACGTTCGTGCTGCTGATCGGCGCGGGGCTTTTGATCGAGAGTTTTTGGAAGTTGACCAGTGTCGAGACCGGGCTCGACACCCGGAACGTGCTAACCTTCGAGATCGCTCCCCCCAGCGCTCGTTACCCCGAGGAGAGCGACCTCGCGCTGTTGTTCGACAATCTGCTAAGCCGGATCCGCAGTGTTCCCGGCATCCGGGCCGCGGGAGCGGTGAACATCGCGCCGTTGAGCGGTGGGTTCGACTGTAACGGGACCAGGCCCGACGATCGCCCGCCACCGCCACCCGGCGAGGAAATGTGCGCCGAGGTCCGCACGATCACGGGCGACTACTACGGGGTGATGGGCATCGAGTTGCTGCGCGGGCGTGAGTTCACCGAGCTCGACAACGCGGACGCCACGCGGGTCATTGCGATCAACGAGGCATTGGCTGGAGTGTACTGGCCCGGCGAGAGAGCCCGTTGGGCAAGCGCTTGATCTTCTGGGGCGACAGACCCGCCGAGGTGGTGGCCCTGGTGAAGAACGTAAGCCACCTTAGCCTGGACGAGCAGCCGCCGCCCCGCGTCTACGCGCCGCGCCTGCAGTCGCTCATACCGTGGCAGTTGCGTCGCGCCGCCGTAGTGGTGAAAACCGACGGCGATCCGGCGAGTTTCGTTCCCACGATTCGCAGCGAGGTGTGGGCCATCGACAGCGATCTGCCGCTGGCCAACGTCAAGTCGATGGAGCAGCTGGTCTCGCAGTCCGTCGCATCGCCGCGGTTTCGCACGTTTCTGCTCGGCGCGTTCGCAGCGCTCGCGATCGTGCTGGCAAGCGTCGGCATCTACGGTGTTATCTCCTATTCGGTGACGCAGCGAACGCGCGAGATGGCGATCAGGCTGGCGCTGGGCGCGCATCCAGTGAAGCTGTTGTCATTCGTGGTCGGGCGAGGCCTCCGTCCGGTGTTGCTTGGCATGGTGTTCGGTGCGGCCGGTGCGTTGGCCACCACGCGGTTGCTCGGGTCGTTGTTGTTCGGTGTTGAGCCGACCGATCCGGTGTCGTTCGTGGCCGTGCCCCTCTTGATGCTGGGAGTGGCGTCGGTTGCCGCGTTACTGCCGGCACGGCGTGCGGCGGCGATAGATCCGATGGGTACGTTACGGCAGGAGTAGACGGCGGCGGATCTGCGCGGACAAAGGACGGGTTGGCGCGGAGGAGCCTCTTGACTCGTCCACCCAATCAGTCAGCGTCTCGTCAGCTCATGCAGTCTGACGTGCGCTACGTCGAGCGAGTCCTGCCAGCGGCCGAGTACGTAGTCGTGGCCCACGTCGTACACGCGGAGTCCCTCCGGCACTTCGATCCTGGCCATGAGCCCT
>JARRLJ010000360.1:0-10440 GCA_037387025.1 Gemmatimonadales bacterium | reverse complement strand
GGACTCCAGACACTCGGTCTCTACCACCCTCTATACAACCGCTATCGCAGGCCACTAGCAGCAATTGTGGCAGGAGTTGTGTTCGTCGGTTTCGTATCGGTTCCGGCGGCTGTAATGGCCGGAGTGCTGACGCTCAACTAGGTGGCGGGGGACATCTGCAATGCAACTTGATTCCAAAGTTCCCACTGGTCCGATACAGGACACATGGGACAAGCACCGGTTCGACCTCAAGCTGGTCAATCCGGCTAACAAGCGGAAATACGAGATAATCGTTGTCGGATCCGGTCTCGCCGGAGCGTCGGCAGCAGCCTCGCTCGCCGAGTTGGGATACAACGTGAAGTGTTTCTGCTTTCAGGACAGCTCACGTAGGGCTCACAGCATAGCGGCTCAAGGTGGGATCAACGCCGCGAAGAACTATCCCAACGACGGCGACAGCATCTGGCGGCTGTTCTACGATACGGTCAAAGGCGGTGATTATCGATCTCGTGAGGCAAACGTATATCGCCTGGCGCAGGTCAGTGGCAACATCATCGATCAGTGTGTTGCACAGGGGGTTCCCTTTGCCCGTGAGTACGGCGGCCTACTGGACAACCGTTCTTTCGGTGGTGCTCAGGTATCTCGCACGTTCTATGCCCGGGGCCAGACCGGCCAACAATTGCTGATAGGTGCCTATCACGCGCTGGCGCGTCAGATTGGAGCTGGACAGGTCAAGATGTATCCGCGCACCGAGATGCTAGACTTGGTTGTGGAGGACGGGCGTGCAAGTGGCATCGTCGTACGGAACCTGGTGAGCGGGGCTGTCGAGTCGCACGGAGGCCATGCGGTTGTGCTTGGCACGGGGGGATACAGCAACGCGTTCTATCTATCCACCAATGCCCTGGGATGCAACGTGACCGCGGCTTGGCGCGCACACAAACGAGGCGCGGCCTTTGCGAACCCTTGCTTCACGCAGATACACCCTACCTGCATCCCGGCCAGCGGCGACTATCAATCGAAGCTCACCCTCATGAGTGAGTCGCTGCGAAATGATGGCAGGATATGGGTACCCAAGAACGAGAACGACGGCCGTCCGGCAAATGAGATTCCCGAACACGAACGCGATTACTACTTGGAGCGTCTGTATCCCAGCTTCGGAAACCTGACGCCGCGCGACATAGCATCGCGCCGAGCTAAGGAAGCGGTGGACACGAGGCATGGAGTTGGTGAGTTGCGCAATGGAGTGTATCTGGAATTCAGCGAAGCGATCCAGAGGCTCGGGAAACACGTGATCGAGGAACGGTACGGCAATCTGTTCGAGATGTACGAGCGCATCACCGGAGAAGATCCGTACGAAGTGCCCATGCGAATTTACCCGGCCCCACATTACACCATGGGCGGTCTTTGGGTGGACTACAATTTGGAAAGTACCATACCGGGCCTGTTCGTTATCGGAGAGGCGAATTTTTCCGATCACGGGGCGAATCGGCTGGGCGCGAGCGCACTGATGCAAGGACTGGCTGACGGCTACTTCATTCTGCCCTACACAATCGGTGATTATCTGGCCCGTCTGGGTCCGGTGAAGATCGTGTCCGACTCCGTTGCGTTTGGTGAGGTAGAGCGTGACGTAGAGGAGAAGAGCAAGAAGCTGCTGGAGGTGAATGGCCGCAGGACAGTGGACTCTTTTCATCGAGAGCTTGGAAAGACACTGTGGGAGAACTGCGGTATGGGGCGCAACCGGAGGGACCTCGAAGAAGCGCTCCAGAAGATCCCGGAACTGCGCGAGCAGTTCTGGAACGATGTACGCGTTCCCGGTAGTGCGGTAGACCTGAACCAGTCATTGGAAAAGGCAGGACGCGTTGCCGACTTCATGGAGTTCGGGGAATTGATGTGCAGGGACGCACTCCATCGCGAGGAATCCTGTGGCGGGCACTTCCGGGAGGAATACCAGACGGAGGAGGGCGAAGCACTGAGGAATGACAACGACTTCGCCTATGTGGCAGCGTGGGAGTTCACCGGTGTCGGTTCGAGTCCAACGCTCCACAAAGAGCCACTGACATTCGAGAACGTTCCTTTGTCGCAGCGGAGTTACAAGTGATGAATATCGTTCTGCACGTGTGGCGCCAGAAGAACGCCGCTGACAAGGGCGGTTTCGTGCGGTACGAGGTGCCGGACGTAAATCCGCACATGTCCTTCCTCGAGATGTTGGACACGGTTAACGAGGGTCTGACGAATAAAGGTGAGGAGCCAATCGCGTTCGAACACGATTGCCGTGAGGGCATTTGTGGGTCTTGCGGGCTGGTCGTAAACGGATCACCTCATGGCCCCCAGCGCGGCGCGGCCACTTGCCAGCTCCACATGCGGTCTTTCAACGACGGCGACGAGGTTTGGATCGAGCCCTGGAGAGCCAAGGCGTTTCCCGTGATCAAAGATCTCGTGGTCGATCGCAGTCCGTTGGATCGTATGGTGGAGGCCGGTGGATTCATTTCGGCTCGTACCGGTAGTGTACCGGACGCCAACGCGATTCTGGTGAGGAAAGAGAACGCGGATCTGGCCATGGACGCGGCTGCATGTATCGGTTGTGGTGCGTGCGTGGCTGCCTGTCCCAATGCCTCAGCCATGCTATTCACCGCGGCCAAAGTCTCCCATCTAGGTCTCCTGCCCCAGGGTCAACCGGAGCGGATCGACAGGGTTCTCCGGATGGTGGCCACGATGGACCAACTCGCTTTGTCCGCTCCCTGCTCCCTGCTCCCCGCTACAGCGTTTTCTCATTTTCCCGTATCTAATTCCGTGCCAAGGGATAAGTGGTGCGGGACACGGAGTGAAGAGCCTGACTGATAAGCCAGAACTTACGGCGACCGAGGCAGACCTAATCGACGTCGAATTCGCGGTGAGCGGCGACACCCAGGCGTTCGAGCGGCTCTATCGGCGTCACGTGCCCCGTGTGAACAGCCTGGCCAGGTGGTTGTTGAGCAGCGACGACGTGGACGACGTGATGCAGGATGTGTTCATTCGTGCCTGGGAAAAACTGGCGACCTTTCGGGGCAAGTCGGCATTCGGTACCTGGCTCCACCGTCTGGCCACCAATGTGATCCTGCGGCAGAGAGAGAAGTACCGGTCCAACGAGAAACGGGGATTGGGATCGTCAGTCGACGTGATGGACGCGCGGTCGGCCCCTATGACACCCGGTCTCAAAGTCGATATCGAGACAGCGGTGGACCGGCTTCCGGAGAGGGCGCGGCAGGTGTTCGTGCTGCACGACATGGAGGGATACAAGCACGAGGAAATAGCGCGGGAGTTGAGCATCTCGGTGGGTACGTCACGCTCCCAGCTGCACCACGCCCGAATGGCACTGCGTTCCTTCTTCGCAGGGTAAGGAGACGAGAGATGAGTGACGAGTGGACCGACAAACTGTCCGCCTATCTGGACGGTGAGCTGAGCCAGGAAAACCGCAGCGGGCTCGAACAGCACATCGAAACATGCGAAGATTGCCGGACGGCATTGCGCCAATTGAGGGATGTAGTGGACTGGGTGAGTGAGTATCAAGGTAGAGAGCCGGAACGAGATGCCTGGCCGGGGATCTCGGCTGCCATAAGTGAGATGAAGCGCGGGGTCGTCGATCTTGACTCTCGGCGTCGGAGTCGCCGTCGCGTGGAGCTTTCGATCCCTCAGGCACTCGCCGCCGTGATGGCGCTGGCCGTGGTGGGAGCCGGTAGCTGGTGGCTGGCTCGGGAGACCGCACCCCAAACCCAGATGGCGGCGGTGATCGATGTATCAGCCCCGCAAGCCGGGTCGACTGTGGCGGCCACCATTGCCGCGGCACAGAAATACGGACCGGCTATAGCTGATCTGGAAGCGGTGCTTCTGAGCGAAGAAGGCATGTTGGACAGTGTGACGGTCAGAGTGCTGCGTGAACAGTTGGCAATCATTGACCGGGCCTTGATGGAAGCGCAAGAAGCGCTGGCAAGAGATCCGGCCAGTGACTTCCTAGCCGATCATTATACCGGGATGATGAGGAAGAAGCTGCGCCTGCTGCGCGGCGCGGCCCGTCAGGTGGAGGTGAGCAGTTAGGGCCGCGGATTAACGCGGACTGGTGCTGATGTACGCTGAAGTAACGGTTGCACATTGCGGGAGGACTACAAGATGGTGGTGAACATTATAGCGGGCGCGCTGATGGCGATAACGATCCCCCAGAGTACCGATACAACATTTGCCGTCGATCCCGGTTTGCGGCTAGAGCTGCATAACAGTAGCGGCTACATAGTCGTCCGGACCTGGGAGCGAAACGAAGTCCGAGTCAGGGCAGATAACGTCTTCAGAGGCGGCTTCGTAGTGGAAAGAACATCCTCTGCGCTGCGCATTGGTGCCCGGCGGTGGGATTACGACGACGATGATATCGACTACTTGCTGACCGTACCGGCAGCCATGGATCTCGAACTGAGTTCGTCGGATGGTGACATAAGGGTGGATGGAACAGCGGGTGAGGTGACCGCAAGGGCGAGTGACGGAGACGTGCTCATTCGGGGAGGGTCTGGCAGGGTGTCGGCTCGAACGAGTGATGGTAGCATTACGGCAGAAAATGTGGCGGGTAGAATTCACCTGGAATCATCGGACGGCGACATAACGGTGGAGCGTGCCACAGGAGATATCGAGATCGAGGCTACCGACGGTACGGTTGAACTGTGGGAAGTCGAAGCGACATCTGTGCAGGTCGACAATGTCGATGGCGACATAATGTTTGATGGTGTGCTGGCACCGCGAGGCAGCTACCGTTTGTCCACACACGACGGCGATATATCGGTTCACATCCCGGAGGGAACTGGTGCCAGAGTGCAGCTCGGGATCTATGATGGCGATTTCAGTTCGAACTTCTCTATAACCTTTCCGCAATGGCCGCGTGGTAGACGCGTGGAATTCACCCTGGGCAATGGGAGTGCTGAACTGCAGGCCGAGACTTTTGACGGGGACATATCGTTGATGCGGAGGCCGTGAGCAGAGGCGACTCGCCCGCTCAAGGGGTTGAGTTGCTGGAAGGGCAACCTCACAAACGCATCGCTGTTAGGTGAAACCGAACCCCGCGTTACATTGAATGACGCGGGGTTTTTTCTCGATCCCATGTGACAGCATGTGAGAAGAGATGCGTGACACTATGACTGATACGAACCGTTCGCTCGGCGACCTCCCTCCCGAAGAGTTCCGCAAATACGGCCATCAGCTCGTGGACTGGATTGCGGACTTCTTCCTTCGAATAGACGACATTCCCGTCACTACCGGAATGACGCCCGGAGCGCTTCGGGCCGCGCTACCTACGGAAGCTCCCACCGTAGGCGAGAGTACGGACGCAATCCTGGCGGACGTGGATCGGCTGATCATGCCCGCCATGACGCACTGGAACCACCCTTCGAATTTCGCCTACTTCAATTCGAGCGGCTCCGCACCCGGAATCCTTGGCGAAATGCTAACCGCTGCCTTCAACGTGAACTGTATGACTTGGCAGTCCTGTCCGGCGGGCACGGAACTGGAACAAGTGGCGATCAAGTGGTTGCGCGATGCACTGGGCCTGTCGCGTGATTTGTGGGGCATAATATACGATACCGCCTCTACCGCTACGATGCACGCGGTTGCCGTGGCAAGAGAAGACGTTGCCGGTCTGAACGTTCGCGAGGAAGGACTGGCCGGGCGTGCAGAGGTACCGCGACTTCGTCTCTATGCATCAGAGCAGGTTCACATGTCGATCGACAAGGCGGCCCTCACCGTTGGTATCGGCACCAAGGGTATCCGCAAGGTCCCATTGGATGACGCATACCGCATGCGTCCGGAACTACTGCAGCGGGCCATTTCAGAGGATCGCGAGTCAGGCTGGCTGCCATTCTGTGTAGTGGCTACCGTTGGGACTACGTCTACAACGGCAATCGACCCGGTTCGCGACATCGCGCAGATTTGCCAGAGCGAAGGCATCTGGCTGCACGTGGACGCGGCCCATGGTGGAATAGCCGCACTCAGAGTATCTCAAGTCTGCGCACGACGATGTCGTAGACAATTTCATGGATTACGGTGTGCCACTGGGACGCAGGTTCAGGGCGTTGAAGTTGTGGTTCGTATTACGGTCATTCGGGCTGGCGGGTCTAGTGGAGCGACTGAGACACCATCGGCGCTTGGCAGGAATGTTTGCGCGTTGGATCGACGAACACACCGGATTTGAGCGTATGGCACCCGTGCCCCTGACCACCATCTGTTTCAGAGCACATCCGCGTGGCGTGGATGATGATGAATCGCTCAACAAGTTGAACGAGCGTCTGATGAGAGCGGTGAACGGATCCGGCCGCATGTTCATCACTCACACCAAGCTCAACGACCGGGTCGTGTTACGGTTCGTTATATCGCACTTGCGAACCAGCGAAGATCACGTCGCCCGCGCATGGCAGTTGTTGCAGAATGAGCTGGGAGCGTTGTTGAGGAGCTCCGACACCAGCGTCTCGTGACGGTGGGGCTTTGCTTGTGGTATCTAAACGTTCCTGTCGTCTGGGCCGGGACCAGGACCTCCAATCCGGATAAACAGTGCACTGCTGCCGTCAGCAATGGCTCTTTCGAATCGTCTCTTCAGGTGCAGCTTGATTACTCTGCGGAATCCCGGGATGAGGCACAAGAAACCGAAGGTATCTGTCAATAGGCCCGGTGTCACCAACAATGCTGCAGCCATTAGTATGATCATGCCATCCACGAGTGATCCAGCCGGTAGCCGTCCGGCGGCTGTTTCGTGTTGTATCTGACGCAGCACGCTCAATCCTTGCCAACGCGCGAGTGACGCCCCCAAAGCGCCTGTGATCACAATGAGTCCTACGGTCGGCCATGTCCCGATCAAACCGCCGAGCTGGATCAACAGGATCAGTTCGACAATTGGGATTGCGATGAAGAGAAAGAGCAACTTGCCCATGCCGTAATAATAGCGGGTCGACCGGAAACGCAGCAGCAAATCCTCTAGAGTCATGTCACTTGCCCAACCGCGCCGGTCGTTGATCTTTAGAGCGCCATGAGCACTGCAACGCCCAATCCTCCGCGGAGTCGGTTCTGGTCGAGTTTCGGTCCCGGCCTGCTCTGGGCTGCTGCGGCAATCGGAGTCTCCCACCTGGTACAATCGACGAGGGCGGGTGCAGTGGCGGGCTTCGGGTTGTTTGGCGTCATCTTGCTGGCGCTCATTATCAAGTACCCGTTCTTCGAATACGGACCGCGCTACGCGGCCGCCACCGGCTCCAGCCTGGTGGAAGGGTATCTCAGGATCGGGAAGTGGGCTTTGTGGCTCTACTTGGGTACAACGCTTGTCACATCTGTGATCATACAATCGGCCGTCATACTTTTCACCGCGTTCCTGCTGCGATTCGTTTTCGGCCTCGCCTGGTCTCTCCCGTTCACGGCCGGCGTCCTGATTGCACTATGCGCGCTGCTCTTGTGGATGGGGCGTTATCGCGGTCTCGATATTACGGTTAAGATCATCCTCGTTGTGCTGGGGATCTCGACGTTGATCGCCGCCGCAGTCACGTTGCCGCTGGCCGATCTCAGCACGCTAGCGCTGTTGCCGCGTGGCGCTGGTGCGATGGTGCCGTTCGCATTCATCCTGGCGCTGATGGGATGGATGCCATCTGCCTTTGATATCTCGGTTTGGAATTCGCTGTGGACACTTGCCAAGGCTGAATCCACCGGTGTGCGGTCGTCGGTACGCCACGCCCGGCTCGACTTCTTCATTGGATATATTGGGACCGGCATTCTGGCATTTGCCTTCGTCACGCTCGGCGCCGGTGTCATGTTCACGTCTGGGGAGGCGTTCAGCTCGCAGGGCACGGTGTTCTCGACACAACTCGTTGATCTCTACGGCCGCACGCTGGGTGCCTGGACTAAGCCGATCGTGTCTGTAGCTGTGGTCACTACGATGATATCCACTACGCTGACGGTAGTGGACGGCTTTCCCCGCGCAATCGAACGGTCGTTGCTCAGGTTGAAAGCAGATACGAGCGTTGAGGCTGGCGTACGGAGTGTCGGTCGACTCTACTGGATCAGCCTCGCGGCCCTGGCTACGCTCACGGTGCTGGTACTAGCGCTGTTTATCGGTAATCTCACAACGATGGTCGATTTCGCTACTATCGTATCATTCTTGACGGCACCGATTCTGGGCTACCTCAACCTGCGTGCCGTGACGTCCCCTGAGGTGCGACCTGAACATAGACCCGGTCGTGCGATGCTCCTGCTGTCTTGGGCCGGACTCGCTCTGCTCGTGGGTTTTGGTGGGGTGTATGTCGTGTCGTTGTTCTAACAATTCAGCGGGTACAAAGTGCAGGGTATCGACCCTTGTGCTTCTAACACGTCATGACGGCGCCTGGAGAACCGATCGAGCTGTGGGAGTTGGAGAACCCGAGTGTCGAGTCGGGCGCCATTCTGCTCGAGACCGTTGCGAGTGAGGTGTGTGGCACAGACGTGCATCTCCACCATGGACGGTTGTCGGGTGTGCCTTATCCGATCATCCCGGGTCATGTGAGTGTCGGCCGCGTACTGGAAATGCGGGATGTGACGTCCGATGCGCTTGGTGCTCCGCTTGCAGTGGGGGATCTAGTGACGTTCTACGACGTGCATGAGGTGTGCAACGCCTGCTACTACTGCACCGTATCCAAGCAGCCCAACCGTTGTCCGAGCCGTCGCGTGTACGGTATCACTTACGCCGCGAGTGATGGGCCCTTGGGCGGGTGGGCCGAGCAGATCTACTTGAAGCCGGGGGTGCGCGTCGTGAAAGTCCACGAGCCGCTCAGCGCAGAAGACGTAATCGGCGGCGGTTGTGGACTGTTCACTGGGTTCGGGGCTGTTGAGCGGAGCACTCTCGTGATGGGCGATACAGTAGTGATTCAAGGCTCGGGTCCGGTGGGGTTGTCGGCCGCAGCCTTCGCCACACTAAGGGGCGCGGGCCGTGTCATTGTGATCGGCGCACCCGCTGCGCGACTGAAGCTGGCCGTTGCAATGGGTGCAGACGAAGTTCTGTCGATTGAAACCGACTCGGCGGAAGATCGACTCGAGGTTGTGCGAAGCCAGACCGACGGTCGGGGCGCCGACGTGGTGATTGAAGCGAGCGGTAATCCTACAGCGGTGCCGGAGGGCCTCAGACTAGTGAGAGATGGTGGGACCTACGTGATAGCCGGCCACTACACCGATGTTGGTTCGGTCTCGATCAACCCGCACAGCGACATCAACCGTGCCCACGTGGACATACGAGGACAGTGGGGCACTGATTTCGCGCATGTGGTCCGTGGGCTGACTATGCTGGCCAAGTATCGCGAGCGATTGCCCTTTGCCAGTGTGATAGGTGGGCGCTACAGACTGGAACAGGCTGGCCAAGCCCTGGCTGATGTAGAGGCGCTCAAGGTTACCAAAGCGATCATCGATCCGACGATTGACAGGTGAAACCCTGCCCTCGGGCTGCCTAGTCCGCGTTAATCAGCCCTCGCTCCGCGTCCATCCGCGGCCCTGCTAAACCTCCTGCCCCTCCTCAACCAGCTGGACGACCGGTCCGATCACCCGGTTCCTGCCACCCCGCTTTGCCTCGTAGAGCCGCTGGTCGGCACAATCGATCACGGTCCGCATGTCGCTTCCGTCGGACGGCAGCTCTGCGACACCGATGCTGACTGTAACTGACGAATGCTCGATTGTACTGCGCAGTTCTTCCGCCTTCGATATTGCTCCTTCCACCGGTGTCTCGGGCAACAACACTATGAACTCCTCGCCTCCATAACGAGCAACCAGATCACTTTGGCGCAGTGACTTGGGCAGGAGCTCCCCGATGACGCGCAGCACTTCGTCGCCGACCATGTGGCCGTACGTGTCGTTGAACTTCTTGAAATGGTCGATGTCTATCATGGCGACAGACAGACAGTGGCCGTGTCTGGCGGACCGAGCGACTTCTGCCTGCATCCGCTCGTCGAATGTCCCACGGTTCATTAGCAGGGTGAGCGGGTCTTTCGCCGCCAGCCACCGAAGCCGTTGGGTGCGCAACACGATCACGGTGCTCAGGAACACAGCGCCGGTGAATAGCAGCAACCGCCCGTAATGAGCCGTGAGGTCGAAGACTCCGTAGGGCGAAGAGGCGAAGATGGGACTAGATAGGTCCCACTGGACATCGGCGTAAGCGATTATCGCTCCGTACTCCAACAATCCCACCAGGCCCGCGAGGGCACATATGCGCGGATCGTTGCGCAACGCCATTGCGGCGATAGCTATGAAATAGGTGGCGTAGATGATACTACTGTTGGCGGCAATGTCGGGTCGCCCGACTATCAACAACGCTATCAATGCGCCGCTAACCAGAGTCACATCAATCGTGCTGGTCGTGAAACCGAACCACAACCGGTAGAATCTCTTCTGTGCGACCGCGTAGATGGCGAGGCTCACCGCCATGGCTAAGCCGATGGCAAACAACAGGTGGCCCGG
>JARRLJ010000359.1:0-8317 GCA_037387025.1 Gemmatimonadales bacterium | reverse complement strand
CTCGGCGGCGTGCATGTTTGGGATCGCGAAGTCCAGCCGGCTCATCATCATCTCGGCGAATCCGCCGGGGTAGCGCATTTCCTCCGACACGTGCGTGCCACGTCAGCTGCAGCGTCTTGCTAGGCGGCCGCCCAGGGATCGTAAGAGCCGAAGTTCCAAACGTGACCTTCGGGATCGCGGCAAGAGTAGTCCCGGCCGCCATAGTCCTCGTCCTTGATCTCCATCGCGATCTCTGCTCCAGCCGCAACAGCTCGTGTGTAGTGTTTGTCGGCGTCCTCCACGATGATGTATGGGCTCTGAGATACGGCGCCGCCCAAGGCGCTCGGCGGCTTCTGGAGGTTGTCGAACTCGCTCTCACGCGCGGAGCCGAGCATTACCATCCCGTTGCCGAAGACCAGCTGTGCGTGAACGATCGTTCCGTCTTCGCCGGGCACTACGAGGTGCTTCTCGAATCCGAACGCCTCACAGAGCCAGTCGATGGCTGCCGCCGCATCGTTGTATCGCATCGTCGGAATCACCGTCGCCGTCGTGGTCTTCGCGTTGTCGGCCATGGCTCTCTCCTGTGTGACGTGTTGTCCCAATGGCGCAGCCTAACGTATCGGAGCTAAGCTGCACCAGAAAGCGCTGACCGCCAACGCTGGAACAGCCGCGTTCGCTGCCAAAGGATACCACAGGTCATAACCGCGCGGCTTTCTGGTGTCAGCTTCAGCGACTTGTTAGGCAGCGCGCGCCAGAACCCCCCGAACCATGACACTCCAGCCGACGAATACAGCAAAGAAGTAGATGGCCAGGAACTTCTGGTAGCGAGCACTTGGAACAACAGCGCCAACTGTGGCGAGGGCTGCCAGGTGGAGAATGACGGGAAGTACATACCACGGATCCCAGAGGTTGCCCTCGATCGCAGTCGTACCGATGTCGGCGAGGAGAGCCACTGCGAAGACACCGAAGAACCAGCTGCGGTTCAGCTCGAATGTGGCACGGTGGTCAAGGACACCGTCGGGATCAGGGCGATAGAGAAGGACAGCCAGAAAAAAGAGAAGGACAGAGTGGATGAGAATGTAAAGGAAGACCCAGAAGTTCCACGTCGACTCGTCTCTCAGGTAGAATAAGGCCCACCAATGCAGGGCAAGATAGACGAAGACCGTCGCCGCCCACAGGAGGTGAACCCACCAAAGGGAAGCCTTCTGGCGCAGATGCACGGCCCGACCGAGCCCCGTAAGCAGGTGAGTCACCGCTAGGCCGACGATGACCGAAACAAGAACTGTAACGAATTCGAAGGAGCTCACTCGAAGTATTGGTCCCCGAACTTGACGCTCACCGCGCTGCCTAACGTCCCTGCGTTTGAGCTGCCGGCGCCTGTCTGCCAGGCGCACCTGTTACCGGCCAGCTACTCGTGTCTACCCATGCGCTCATATCAATGCCACCGGCCGCGCCGGGCAGCTCCTAACGGGTGTTAGACGGCGGAAACGATCACCAGCTACAATGCCCGTCGTAGCAACTGTTGAACGTCAGTCTCCGCACGTTGGTGCCGTCCGCATCTGCCACGTGAGATTCGGAAGTACGAATACCAGTTCCCATCGCCGCTCCAGAGCCGGTCGGCTCGGGCTGGGCGTTCCCGGAAGAAGTCGGGTCGCCGGAGATCGATGGATTGTCTCATCCGGATTGCGGAAGTGGAAGGTTCATCTTCTTGCAGATGGCGATGAACCGGGGGTCCCCGAACAATCGATCGAGATACCGAGCCGGCGTCGTGATGTAGGTCATGAGTGGGTCGTGCGTCTCGTATCCCTTTTCGACCCAATCCATCGCTTTCTCGGGTTGGTCCGCCACAAGATACCTGAAGGCCAAATCCCAAAACCCGACGGGCTGGCTTTCAGCGGGTTTCTACAAACGCGCCACGATCTTCCCAAACGCCGCGACGATCCCTGATTCGCTGTAGATCCTCTCGATGTCCTGATAAGCATCGTCCTCGAGGGGAAAGGGAAGGATATGTCGGACCGCCCGGAGGGCCTTGTCGTACTGCTTCAACCGGTAGGCGGCGATCTCGATCATCTGATTGAGGTTGAAATTGTCCGGATCGTCGGCCAGGGCCTCTTCCGCAAGGGACAGGCTGGCCTGATAGTCACCGGCCTGCAGCAGCGTCCCGATATGAACCAGCTTCATAATGGGATTCAGCGGGTCAAGGCTCAGCGCCAGCCCAAGCTGAGCTAGAGCCTCCTCTTTCCTGTGCTGGATCAGCAATAGCTGCGCATACAGTCCCCTGGAAAGGGCATCGTTGGGGTTGATGGCCAGGGCCCTCAAGAACTCCTTTTCGCTCCTCTCCCAGTCCCAATCGACGAGATGCGCGACCATGGCGCTGAGATAATGAGCTTCGGCAAGATCCGGGTCCAAAGCCAGGGCTTTGTTCAGGTTCTCGATGATCTGGGGACCGGCGACGGAGGGTTGTTCGAACGCGTCTTGTTGCATCCACAACCAGGCTTCCGCCAGACCCGCATAGAGACGCGCCCAGCCGGGGTTCTTCGCGATCGCGCTCGTCAGGAATTCCAGGGCTTTGTTCAGAGCTTCCCTTCCACCCTCATAAACGTAAGAGCGGGCTTTCAGATACTCGTCATAAACGGCGAGGTCCGCGACAGGTATCTTCTCAATGAGCCTCTTCTCTTCAGGGGATATGACCGCTTCGAGCTCTTCGGCGATGGACTTGGCGATCCTGATCTGGATGTTGAACATGTCCTCGACATCGGTGATTTTCTGCTGGAACGACTCCCCCCAGAGATGAGACTCGCGCTCGGCCATGATCAGCTGGGTCCGCAGGCGTAAGGCGCTGCCGTATTTCTGCGCGCTGCCCTCCACTATGTAGTTGACGCCCAGTTCCTCGGCGATCTCGCGGACGGGCTTCTTGCTGTCCCGGTACTGTTCGACCGAGGTCCGCGAGATCACCCTGAGCGTCTTGATCTTCTGGAGGTTGCCCAAGATCTCCTCCATCACGCCGTTGATGAAGTAGGTGTTCTCCTGGTCGGGGCTATCGTTGATGAACGGCAGCACGGCGATGGACTTCTCGGGCCCGGAGGGCCTGCCCCTGGCCTTAACGGATCTGAGGCCCTCGGCCTCGACGTCAAGACCTGTCGTTGTCCCCTGGAGCGCCTCGGTGAATAACGCCACCGGGTTGAACCGATCGGCCGGTGTCTTCGCCAGCGCTCGCATGACGGCCGCCTCCAGCGCCTCGGGCACCGTCTCCCGCACCGTGCGCAGCCGCCCCACTGCGATCCCCGTCTCCGTCAGACTCTCCCCTCCTGCTACCGTCAGCGCGGTCGCGATCCCGAAGTCCGCCACGCGTGCATGGTCCCCGGCCAGTAGGATGTTCTCCGGCTTGATGTCCCGATGCACCACCCCGCGGCTGTGGGCGTACCCCAGGGCGTCGGCCACCTCCCGGGTGATCGCGAGCGCGTCGTCGATGGGCAGCTGCTTCTCGCGGCTGAGGCGGTCGCGCAGGGACTCCCCCTCCACGTACGGCATCGTGTAGTAGAGGAACCCGTCCGCATTGCCGGAGTCGTGGAGCGGCAGGATGTGGGGGTGGTCGAGGGCGGCGGTGAGTGTGATCTCGCGCAGGAAGCGATCCGGCCCAAGGGCCTGAGCCAGCTCGGGACGCAGGACCTTGAGCGCGACCAAGCGCTTATGCTTGAGGTCGCGGGCGAGCCAGACCGTAGCCATCCCGCCGCGCCCCAGCTCGTGCTCGAGCGTGTAGCGGCCGGCGAGGGCCGACCGGAGACGGCTGAAAACGTCCGCTATACCACCCCCGCGGCTTGCGCGTCCTCTGGAATTCTGTTGCGCGACCACTATGCCGACCCCGGGCCGCAAGGTGCAAGCCGCGTGGCCTCGAACCCGTGCGCCCACCCGCGCCAACAGCAATTCCTAGCTAGACCGCCGAGCACACGGCTACTCGAGGATTCGCGTGATCCACGCGGCAATCCGTTCCATCAACGCCTCGTCGTGGAGGAGCGCTGTGCCGTGAACCGCTCCGGGAACCGTGAGTAACTCGGTCGAAGGCGCAAGCTCTCGAACTGACACCGCGACGTCCCGAAGGAAGGGATCATCCCGGGCGCTGACAAACAACCATCGGACTCCCGTGCCCTCCATCTCCCCAATGGTGGTGTTGCTCAACGAGCCCGGCGAGAGAAGCACGTACAGCGCCGCGTGACCGATCATGCGGCCAGCCTCAGCCGCTTCTTCCCCGCTGTAGCTCGCTTCGACTATCCCGATGCGAGACGGGTCGATCATGTCGAGCGCTGCCAGATACCGGCATGCGGCAGCGACGTCTGACTCGGCATCCCAGATGAGAGGGTCGTGCGGCGACGCCCCCGGTTCGAAGCGGCCGAGATTAGTGCTCTCCCCATGGCCACGGAGATCGAGACGCAGCGAGGCGACACCTCTTGAGGCAAGTTGCTCGGCGAGGCCAGCGTAGGATCGCCGGTCCCCAGCGGCTCCGTTCAGAAGCAAGGCGATCGGCACGGGGGAAGAGGCAGCAGGCACTCGTAGATCGCCCATGAGCCGCCACGATTCGTTTTCAATCACGACCCGCTCGCTCCCCGATCCGGCGTCAGCCTGCGCGCTCAGGCTCTGAGGAACGAGAACGGTAGTGACCAGGGAAAGCACCGCAGCAAGGGTCTTCGGTGGCATAACGTGTCGTGCCCGTCTAACGATTTGCGCTTCTGCTGCGCGGGCTAGATGTACACCGCGCAAAGCGCACCCAGAACGCCAACCCGCGTCTGCAGCAAGCGCTTGTTAGATGGCGCGGCTTCAAGGCATCTAGGGCCTTGACCCTGCACCCAGCTAGCCGGACTGCCCCATCACCCGCGCCATGTTCTCCGCGACCTCCTTGAACTCCTTCTCGGGACTGAAGTCGATGAAGACTGAGTCCTCCTCAACCCACCCGGTGTGACCGCCCGGCCAGTAGAACACTTCGCCTGCGCCGGTAACCTCTACCGTGCCATCAAGGTACTTCACATGAACGGCGCCCTTCAGGACATAGCCCCAATGGGGGCAGTGACACGCATCGTTCGGCAATCCCTCGAAGAGCGGGGTGAAATCAGTTCCGGCCGGTACTTCGATGTAGCCGATGACCATCCCACCCCATTCGGCGTTACGGATTTGCAATCCGGGGGCTTCGTTCGTCAACGGCAGATCCGTCGTCAGCTGGCGCATGTTACTCCTTGCGTCGGGTTGAAGAGTGGACAAGGCGACTCGAAGTATGGGTAGCTGTACCGCAACCGGTTCCTGGGTTGACCGATTGCGCAGCAGCTGCCGGAAGGTACGTGATGCTGCAGGGCGGCGCAGAGTCGTATCCGCCAGCTTCCAAGCGGCCGACCGGCCGACCGCAGATGTCCCTCAAACTGCCCGAGACGAGCCGGATTTGAGCCCGACCGACACGGACCAACATGGAATGGGCCATCCTGGAATCGACGTGATGGGGCTTTCTTGGACGAAGACAGACCGAGCCGCAAAGCCCCGGTTGTGCGAAGACCGACGCCGGCGCGATTCGGTCTGCGCTATCTAACGTTCCGGCGGCTCAGCTGCGCGCCGTCCGGTTCGAGTTCTACTGTCCATCAAGTCCTCCGAGCCAGCTGCAGGCGCCTTAGACGGCAGCCGCGGATGTGGCGACCAACTCGCTTTGACCCTCGAGATCTCGCCGCTCGCATCGGACTTTGGAGCCCGCGGCGAACTCCCACTCTTCATCGGCAGGGTCGGGATTCTGCGAGACGATGCGGAACAGATCGCTGCCCAGTGGCTCTGCGGCAACGGGACGCCACACAGAAGTGCCTTCGGGGCTAGCGCCTCGAGGGAGACGACGGCCGCGAACTCCTCGGGTCGATTGAGGAGGGCGACGGAATCGTTGAGGCGGTATCGCACGGAGTCAATCGGCTCCCCCGAGTACCAACGATCGAGTGTCTCGCGATCGATCACTGCTGCCGTCTGCCTCGTTGGCCGAGATGCCGTCCTGAGCAACTCGCTCCGTGCCGCCAGCTGCTAGCGCTTGTTAGGCGGTCTCTCTCGGTGTCGATGACGCCGCTCACTATCTATCTAGCGACCTTCAGCAGAGGTATCACCGTTCTCGTTGAACGTATCGGCGGCTATCCTCCACGAACCATCGCGCTGCTTCCTCCAGACCGTCAGGTACTTGCCATCTACTTCTGTTCGCTGGCCATCTTGGCCCCCAAACTCCAGGTGGTAGGTGCCAATCGTATACGCGAGTTGCTTGTCGGCTTCAACGCTGGACGGTGTCCAGATGAGCGAAAAGTCCGGCAGAGCGTGTAGTCCCGCGAAGATCGCGCGGACCTCTTGTTTGCCACTTGCCAGCTGCACGCCCGGCGCCAGGACGTGTGCGTCATCCACGAAGTACTCCATGAGCACGTCGAGCGGTTTGTCGCTCCTTGCGTAGGCGTGTCGCATGGCGCTGTCTGCTCGGAGCACGGCAACTTGTTGCGGCGTTAGATCGGCCTCCTGTGCGCATGCCGGTGCCGAAGAAAGGAGAGACTGGGCGAGGAGCGCGAAGAGGAGTGCTACTGGATGAGGCGGACGCATGGGACACCTCCTTCTGAGACGACTAGGACCGACAGCAGCGCAGGATTCGCATAACGGCTTGCCGTTCAGCCGCCGGCTGAAGGCCGGTCGGCCTGCAACGGCTGGTTATAACGCGGTTATTTGTGCCCTGAGCAACCCACATCGGTTACTTAAGCCCACGGGCAAGAATCTCATCCAACCCCGGCAAGAAGGGGGGGAGTCCACTCACATTGTTCCATAGGATGACGACTAGATCGCTCTCCAAGGCACGCTGAAGAAGCGCCGACCCTCCATACCCCATCCCCCCGTGCATCACGACCCTGCCGCTCACTCCTACGGTATCGCCGATTGAGAACCCGTAGCCGTATGGAAGCTCATGCGCGGGATGAGGACGGACCGCATCCTCGGGAAGAGCCTGGGGAGTGAAAGCCAATTCCCAAAGGTCATCGGACATCAATCCGTTGGATCCGAGCCCGAGAGCGAAGCGATACATGTCACTTAGAGTGCTGACGATTCCGCCATCACCAGGATAGTAGTCATCAGGGTGCGCAGTGGATTTCCCATCCCGCTGAAACTGAGGTGCAACCTCCGCCGCTCTTTGGGGCGACAGCCAATGTGTGTGCATCATATCAAGGGGGCGAGCGATCCGCTCTTGCAGGACTTCGTCAAAGGTCTTGCCCTCTACCCGCTCCAAAATGCATCCCAACAGCACATACCCTGTGTTCGAATACGCGAAGTGTTTTCCAGGCTCGAACTCGAGCGGCAGGGACGCGACGACGCTGAGCACGCTGTCTCGGTCAAGATCCGCCGCGGTAGGCTCCATGAACCCAGGAATGGCGAACAGGTAGTCGGGGAGACCGGACGTATGGCTGAGCAAGTGGTGCAGCGTAATCCCGTCAGCATCGGGGTGTCTGAAACTGGGAAGGGCGCGACTCAACGGCGTCGTCAACTCGAAAGTCCCCTCATCCACGAGTTGAAGGATGAGGATGGCGGTAAATGACTTTGTAATCGAGTGAATCGGAAATGGAGTCTCCAGGGCGTTCGGCGCGTCGGCGTCAGGGGCGTTGATCCGGCATGTGCCCAGATAAACAACTGCCGGACCATCAGCGACGAGGAGACCGCCGTGGAACAGCCCGGCCTCGCAATGACGTTGTGCCAGCATTTCGATGGCGTCCGCAGCCGACTGACCATCCGCATCTCGCGCCGCAATCGTGACGACAGCCAGCAAGACAGAAAACTTCAGGATCAAACGCATCTTCCGTTGCACCACACACTCTCCTCTGCTCTGGACCCGACTCTTCACCAATGCCGCGTCCTAACGTCTTGCCGCTCAGCCGCGAGCGGCGTCTCCCATGCTTCCGCTTCCGCTCCTCGGGTGCCCGCCGCTCGTCGGCTGCAGCGGCTTGTTAGGCTGCTGCATGAATCGTGAGCGGACGATCACGGAGGTCTGAGGGTAGGGACAAGTCGCCCCACGAGTGGCACTCAAGCGTGAGGTCGCCGCCTTCGAGAAAGGCGACAAAGCCGCACTCGATGTCCTTGGCACGCCCCTGGAGCATCGGCTCGCTGCATACGACCCGCGAAGCCGGGAGTCCAAGGTGGCGCACCGTCAGGAAGTAGCCGACCCCGGTGTGCTCGCACGACACGAAGGCGGCGTCTGCCAGCAGCTCTTCGATCTGCTCGTGACGCATGTGCGAACGAAGGAGGATACGGAGGACTTGGCGCTCGAACTCAACGAATGGGCTGACAGGTGAGCCCATTCGTTGAG
>JARRLJ010000358.1:0-5236 GCA_037387025.1 Gemmatimonadales bacterium | reverse complement strand
CGAGAAGTGGAATGCTCGTGAGCCGTGTCCGGCCGGCGCACTGCAGCCATTCAACATCGACGCCAAGATCAACGGTGCCTACGTGGCACTAGGCCTTCTGTTTGGAGACAGCGACTTCTACGACACGATAGCAATTGCCACGCGGGCCGGCCAGGACTCCGACTGCAACCCGGCAAGCGCCGCGGGGATCTTGGGAGTGGTACTGGGCTACAGTGGCATTCCCGACGAGTTCAAGAGCGGTATCGGCGCCATAGCCGATGAGAAGTTTTCCTACACCGATTACACTTTCAACACGATCGTAACCAGCACCGTGAACCGGGCTATCGCTCTCGTTGAGCGCAACGGAGGGCGCGTTGAGGGAGACAGCATCATTGTCCCGGTTCAGACGCCTCAGCCAGTACGGCTCGAGCTGTGGGACGATTACGGTAGGCCGGTGGAGCGCGTCTCGGTCGATGACGCTCGCTGGACTTTCGCGGGTGATTGGGAGCAAGGCTGGGGTGGACTGAGCGCGGGCACCGAGGGAGCAGAGGCCGCAATTGGCTTTGAGGGGACCGGCGTGATACTCGGCGGCACATATCTGACCTCAGGCGGCACCGCCGACATCTACCTCGACGGCGAGCTGCACGGCACCGTCGACGTCTACTCCGATGAAGATGGGAACAAGTATGGCGAATCGGTATGGCACGTCTTCGGTCTCGCGGACGGCGAACACGAAGTGCGCGTGGTGGTGAAAGGTGAGCCGTACGTGGGAATGGACGGGGATCGGTCGAGTGGAACCGATATCGCATTGTCGCACCTGGTCGTGTTCAGATAGAGCTACGAGGGAGGTAAGCAGTGTTCATCGTCGAGTCCTATCCGATCGCTATTCTCATGTGCGTTGTTACGATGCTGTGTTGGGGGTCATGGGCCAACACACAGAAGCTGGCCACCAAGGAGTGGCGGTTTCAGTTGTTCTACTGGGACTACGCGATCGGCGTATTGCTGCTGTCGCTAGTGTTCGCGCTGACCTTGGGCAGCTTCGGGTCGGCAGGGAGGCCGTTCCTCACGGATCTCGCCCAGGCGAGCGGCGGCGCGATCTGGTCCGCGTTGCTGGGCGGTATCGTTTTCAACTTGTCGAACATCTTGCTCGTGGCCGCAATCGACATAGCCGGCATGGCGGTGGCGTTTCCCATCGGAGTAGGCCTGGCGTTGGTGCTCGGCGTCGTAATCAACTATATGAAGCTGCCCGCCGGCGACCCGGTGTTGCTCTTTGCCGGTGTGTTAGGGGTAGTGATCGCAATCGTGATCGACGCACTGGCTTATCGGCGGCTTCCGAGCGATAAGCAAACTACCGCTAAGGGAATCTTGATCTCTGTTGCTGCTGGCGTGCTGATGGGGTTCTTTTTCCGCTTCGTCGTTGCGTCTATGGCAACCGACTTCGCGAATCCGGAACCGGGGCGGCTCACTCCGTACTCGGCGGTTTTCTTCTTCTCGGTGGGACTGTTGCTAAGCAACTTAGTGTGGAACTCCATCGTGATGAAGCGACCGTTCGTTGGTGACCCCGTGCCGTACGGCGACTACTTCACCAAAGGCAGCGCGCGGCTCCATATGGTGGGCATGTTGGGTGGCATCATCTGGAACGTCGGCATGTCTCTCAGCATCGTCGCGTCCGGCGCAGCCGGTCCTTCCATCTCGTACGGTTTGGGGCAGGGGGCGACCATGATCGCCGCATTCTGGGGCGTGTTCATTTGGAAAGAGTTCAAAGAAGCGCCTGAGGGTACCGGCAGGTTGCTCGCGCTCATGTTTGTCCGAGAGACTCCCGTAATCCAGGGGTTCCAGAATGGGCGGAATCGTCGTAGTGGGCAGCTCCAATACCGACATGATCATTAAGCTCGATCGCATTCCGAGGCCGGGCGAGACGATACTTGGAGGCGACTTCTCAACTGCTGCGGGTGGCAAGGGTGCGAACCAGGCGGTGGCTGTGGCACGGGCCGGTGGCAAGGTGACGTTCGTCGCGCGGGTGGGGGACGACGTGTTCGGTAGGCAGGCAGTGCAGAGGTTCGTCGCGGATGGTATTGACACTAGTCGTGTGCTCACGGATTCGGATGCGCCGTCAGGTTTGGCTTTGATCTTCGTCGACGGAAGTGGTGAGAACAGCATCTCCGTGGCGTCTGGCGCCAATGCGCGACTCACACCGGACGACGTGCTGTCGGCTCGCGACGCGATAGCCTCTGCCGACGTTCTGGTGGCGCAATTGGAGACTCCGGTAGACACGGTACGTGCGGCGGTGGAACTGGCGGCGGAGCACGGTGTGCGTGTCGTCCTGAATCCCGCGCCGGCGCAACCATTGGGCGAGGAGATCCTGAGACACGTGTCGGTACTCACGCCCAACGAGACCGAGGCCGAGCTGCTGACAGGTATTGAGGTCTCGAGCGACGCCGCGGCTCTGGAAGCGGCCAAGAAGCTGAACGCACTCGGAGTTGACGCGGTTTTGATAACGCTCGGATCGCGTGGGGCATTTTTGTTCGATTCTGATCACGCAGATCTGGTTCCCGGGTTCGAAGTGAAGGCGGTGGACACGACTGCAGCCGGTGACGTGTTCAACGGAGCGCTTGCGGTAGCGTTGGCCGAAGATAATCCAATCGCCGAAGCAGTGCGGTTCGCCAACGGGGCAGCGGCGCTTGCGGTCACCAAGCTGGGGGCGCAGCCCTCGGCGCCGACACGGGATGAGATTGAGGCAGCGTTGGCAGGTTGAGGTGGTTTCCTTGGGAACTCGACAACCTTGGTGCTGGGACCATGATGTCAGGCGCTGTGACTACAAACCTCCACAGGTTCTCAATACGATGAGACAATTGCTGCTGGTTCTCTCGCTTGCGGCCCTGGCCTGTGAGGGGCCCGCTTGGCCGCCCGCTCAGATGCGACTGCCGACACGGTGGTCCGCGGATGTCTCTCCTACGAACGCCCATCCGGAATACCCCAGACCGATGATGCGCCGCAATGAATGGAAGAGCCTGAATGGACTGTGGGACTACGCGGTGGTGGATAGTGCTGCCGAGCCCGCAATGTACGACGGCAAGATCTTGGTTCCCTATCCCAGTGAGTCGGCACTGTCAGGCGTCGCGGATACGGTTGGCGCGTCTCGTCGTCTGTGGTATCGCACTTGGCTCGAGATCCCGGTTCAATGGACCGGGAAGCGCCTGCTGCTGCACTTCGAGGCGGTCGATTGGGAGACACAGATCTGGGTGAACGGCAGGGAAGCGGGATCTCATCGTGGCGGGTACGACCCGTTCACTATCGACATCAGTGACTTCATCGACGACGGCGCCATCCATGAGCTGAAGGTGGCGGTTTGGGATCCCACCGACGACGGCACCCAACCGCGCGGCAAACAGGTGAGGGAGCCGGGCGGCATATTCTACACCTCCGTCACGGGAATCTGGCAGACGGTCTGGCTCGAACCAGTTCCGTCTGGTGCGATAAGTGATCTGGCAGTCACGCCCGACATAGATCGCAACCGCGTAATTCTCGTCGTGGAGGGCGACGGTACGAATAGTGGTGACGGAGTGGACGTTTCGGTTTCAGCCTCGGGTGTCGTCGTCGCAGCGGCGAGCGGAGCTGTGGGTGTACCCATCGAAATGGAGCTGCCGGATGCTCACCTTTGGTCACCTGACGATCCGTTTCTCTACGACGTAGCGTTCAAGCTGACGCGCGACGGAGCCGCCCTCGACAGTGTTGAGTCGTACTTCGGAATGAGAAAGACATCCGTCGGCAAGGATGAAGCAGGCGTCACTCGGCTGCTCTTGAACAACGAGTTCGTCTTCCAGATGGGCCCCCTCGATCAGGGCTACTGGCCCGACGGCCTCTACACCGCGCCAACCGAAGAGGCCATGGTCTACGATCTTCAGGTTTTGAAGGACATGGGCTTCAACATGCTGCGCAAGCATGTGAAGGTGGAACCGCGGACGTTCTATGCGTGGTGTGACAAAATGGGGCTTCTCGTGTGGCAGGACATGCCCAGTGCCAGCATCCCCCTGGAGTCACCGGGCTCTGATACCCCGACTAGCGCGGAAGCAACGCAGGAGTTTGAGACCGAACTCGTGCGAGTGATCGAGGCTCTGCGCAACCATCCGAGCATTGTGATGTGGGTGCCGTTCAACGAGGGTTGGGGGCAGTATGAGTCAGGGAAGATAGTTGATTTGATACGGGGCACGGATCCGACGCGACTAGTCAACCACGCGAGTGGCTGGTACGAGCGTAGTGCGGGCGACGTGGTGGACCGTCATAACTACCCCGAACCGCGCCCACCCGAGCCGGAGGAAGACCGTGCCGCGGTTCAAGGCGAGTACGGCGGCCTGGGTTTCAACGTGGCGGGGCACATGTGGCAGGATGAAGGGTGGGGATATGCACTGTTCCCCGATCAGGAGAGCCTCACGCAACGATTCGAGGAGTTGCTACTCGCGATCCAAGATGCAGCGAAAGACGCTGGACTCAGCGCAGCGGTCTACACGCAGACTAGCGACATCGAGACGGAGAACAACGGGTTGCTGACCTACGATCGCGAGATCACGAAGATCGATGCCGAAGCAATCGCGCTGGCGAACACGGGTTACTTTCCCCCTCGAGTTGTTCGGCGCGCGCCAATCTTCGTGGATCGCACGACAGTCGCCTTTGCGCCGGCACCGTCAGGGGTATCGATTCGCTACACTACCGATGGGACCGATCCGTCCAACACGTCGCCACTGTACGAGCAGCCGTTCGAGATCGCAGAATCCAGCACCGTCAAGGCACGGAGCATTTGGCCGGACGGTGCCGTGAGCCGCGTCGTCACGTTCGCATTCACCAAGACTGCAGCGACCCCAGCTGTATCGGTGGAGAACGCCGGGCCTGGTCTGTTGGCAGACTACTACGAGCAAGATGGGAGTTGGCGCGAGTTGCCGCAGTTCGATTCCCTAGCTGCCACCGCCACCACGGTGGCGGCCCGTGTGGACACCAGCGCCGTGTTACGGAGCGAAAACTTCGGTCTCCGCTTCCGCGGTTTCATCGAAGTGATGGAAGACGGTGTGTACGGGTTCCACCTGACCTCCGACGACGGCAGCCGCCTTTACGTCGCCGGCGATCTCATTGTAGACAACGATGGGATACACGGTGCGCGGGAGCGATCGGGATACGTAGCACTTGCCGCCGGGCTCCATCCGATCGAGTTGGTGTTCTTTCAGGGAAGGGGAGGTGTGGAGCTAGCGCTTCGGTACGACGGGCC
>JARRLJ010000357.1:0-3458 GCA_037387025.1 Gemmatimonadales bacterium | reverse complement strand
TCACGCTGCTCGCGGCGCTGCCTGCCGCCGGCCTGCTGACCCGGCTGTTCATCTTTCAGCACGACTGCGGGCACGGCGCCTTCTTTCGCTCGCGGGTTGCCAACAACACGATCGGCGGCATGCTGGGGGTCCTGACCCTCATGCCGTACCGGTACTGGCGGCGCACCCATGCCGTCCACCACGGCGCCGCCGGCGACCTCGACCGCCGCGGTCTCGGCGACATCGCCACGCTGACCGTGCGTGAGTACCTGAAACTCTCGCGGTGGGGCCGACTCAAGTACCGCGTCTATCGCAATCCGCTGGTGCTGCTGGTGTTCGGGCCCTCCATCCAGTTCATCCTCAAGCACCGCCTGCCCCTCGGCATTCCTCGCACCTGGAAGAGTGAGTGGGCCAGCGTCATGTGGACCAATCTGGGTCTGGTGATCGTGACCGCGCTGGTCTGGGTGTTGATCGGCATCGATCGCTTCTTGCTCGTGCAGGTTCCGATCACGCTGATCAGCGGTGCCTTGGGTGTGTGGCTCTTTTACGTGCAACACCAGTTCGAGGACACCTACTGGCGCGAGCACCCGGAGTGGGAGTTTCACCGCGCGGCTATCGAGGGCAGCTCGTTCTACGATCTGCCGGCGCTGCTGCACTGGTTCACCGGCAACATCGGCTTCCATCACATCCACCATCTGGCGAGCCGGATTCCCAACTACCGGCTCAAGGAGTGCTTCCGCCAGGTGCCCGAGCTGCAGCGCGTCACCCGCCTGACCATTCTCAGCAGCCTGCGCTGCGCTCGCCTGCACCTCTGGGATGAGGACGAAGGACGACTGGTGGGCTTCCGGCACCTCAGGGCGCTCCGGGCCGGGGCCTGACTTCCGAAGGTCGCACGGCGCCTCGCCAGCAGCTGTGCAGTCGGGTCACCGTGCTGGGGCTCTGCAGGGGAACATGCGCTCGTCCAGCGCCGAGCCGGCGGTCAAGCGGGAGATCCGGTCGGGTTTCCTGCGCCTTGACGCGCATCTGGCCACCGGGTCAGATTGATGGTCGAAGCACTTCATTTTGATCGATTAGGCTGCAGACGAAACTGATCGATTTGCTGTAAATATCTGAAATGATGAGAGATCCGTCCGTGGCCAGGTACTTGCAGTGGTATCAGGGTGGATCCAGGCGAACCTGCTCCCGCTCGCGCTCGGTTTCCGGAGCCGCCACTTCACTTTGCGGGAGATCGGAGGACAAGAGATGAAAAACGAAACTGGCCTGACAGAGGCGAGCCGGCAGTACGCAGCGGCCCATGCGGCGCACTACGAGACGAAGGACTTGCGTGAAGCTCTCGAGCTTTACAGGGGCATCCTGGCCGCGCACCCGGACAGCCAGGAGGCTGGGTACTCCCGGTCACAGATCCAGAACATCATCAAGGAAGTGGTCCCCGAGCGGGAGCTCTTCGAAGCTCAGGTGGGCATGGCAATGGCCCACTTCGGCGGGGATCGACAGCAGGAGAGACGGATTCCGGTCACGCCGACGGCGGAGGCAAGAGCATGATCGCGATCAAGGCGCTCGAGAAGGACCCGCGGCGACGACGGATCTCCTCATGCTGGTGGCTGGCCTTTGCTCTCTTCCTGTTCGTCGCGCCTGCGGTTGCTGCCGCAGAAGCCGAGCCGCCCGAAGCACCGATGAATTCTCACGCGAAGCGCTACGGGAGCGGATGGGAGTGCGATTGGGGCTACCAGGAAGTAGATCAGTCCTGCGTAGCCGTCCGGGTGCCGCCCAATGCGCATCTGGACTCTTCTGGGAGCGGATGGAAGTGCAGTCGAGGCTACCGGCAAGTCGACGAAGCCTGCGCGGTGGTCGATGTACCTCCCAACGCGTTCCTGAAGACCAGCGGGCGCGACTGGGAGTGTGCTCGCGGCTACGCGCAGGTCGATCAGGCATGTGTCGCGATCGAGGTGCCCGAGAACGCTTATCAGGTGAGCTCCTACGGACGTGATTGGCAATGCGATCGCGGCTATCGAGCGGCCAACGGCGGTTGCGTCGTCGTCGTCGTACCTCAAAACGCCTTCCTGGACTATAGCGGACGGGACTGGGAGTGTAGCCGCGGCTATTACAGGGCCAACGAGTCGTGCGTTGCCGTCGCTGTGCCCTCCAACGGATATCTCAACTCTGCCGGGAGCGGCTTCGACTGCGAACGGGGCTTCCGGCAGAGCGGCAGCACGTGCGTAGCCGTCCAGGTGCCTGGGCAAGCTCATCTCGCGGCTTCGGGGCGCGACTGGGAATGCAATCGTGAGTACAGGCGGAGCGGTGATTCGTGCGTCGCGGTCGAAGTGCCTGAGCACGGCTACCTGGCCTCGTCGGGACGCGACTGGGAGTGCGAGCGCGGCTACAGGAGAAGCGGCCGTACGTGCGAGCTGCTCACGGTGCCAGCGAACGCGCACCTCGGTTACTCCGGAAACGACTGGAGCTGCAACCCGGGCTACCGGCGGCTGGGCGAGAGTTGTGCTCGAGCCGAGGGGTAGAACGCGGCTCGGGTGGCACTGTCGAAGGCAAGATGCAGAAACAAGAAAGTGTTCTCTTGACCAATGGGTCAAGAAGCCAATAGAGCGAGGAGAAATATCAATGGCACTAGACATTCGCCCGTTGCACGATCGAGTCTTGATCAAGCGGCTCGAGAGTGACGAGGAGCAGGTGCGCGGCGGCATCATCATTCCCGATACTGCCAAGGAAAAACCCCAAGAGGCGGAGGTCGTCGCCGTGGGCCCGGGCAAGATCCAGGACAGCGGTGAGCGCCAAGCCATGGACGTCAAAGCCGGTGACCGGATTCTGGTCGGCAAGTACTCGGGTTCCGACATCAAGATCGACGACGAGGACTATGTGATCCTGCGCGAGGACGAGATCCTCGCGGTTGTTGGCTAAACGCTCCTTAGGTTCAAACTGAAATCCAAGGAAGGATAGATACAGACAATGGCAAAACAGATTACGTATGCCGACGATGCGCGCGGCGGCATCCTTCGTGGCGTCAACAAGCTGGCTGACGCCGTCAAGATCACTCTCGGTCCCAAGGGCCGTAACGTGGTCATCGAGAAGAAGTTCGGAGCACCCACCTCGACAAAAGACGGTGTAACCGTCGCTAAGGAGATCGAGCTGGGCGATGCGATCGAGAACATGGGCGCGCAGATGCTGCGGGAAGTCGCGTCGAAGACGTCCGACGTCGCCGGCGACGGCACGACCACGGCGACCGTTCTGGCCCAGGCGATCTTCCGCGAGGGTGCGAAGAACGTCACCGCGGGCGCCAACCCGATGGAGTTGAAGCGCGGTATCGAGCAGGCGGTCAAGGTCGCTATCGGCAAGATCGACAGCCTCTCGAAGCCGGTGTCGGGGAAGGAGATCGCCCACGTCGGCAGCATCTCTGCCAATAGCGACGCCGAGATCGGCGGCATCATCGCCGAGGCGATGGAGAAGGTCGGCAAGGACGGCGTCATCAC
>JARRLJ010000356.1:0-3476 GCA_037387025.1 Gemmatimonadales bacterium | reverse complement strand
TCGGATTACTACCGGTGGCACAGAATCCGAACGAGCTGTCAAAGAACTGTTCGAGGAAGTTGGACTCGACCCTTCCTACGTTGTCAGGTATCCACACGAACTCTCTGGCGGGCAGCGGCAACGGGTGGGAATCGCACGCGCCCTATCGCTGAGACCCGAGTTCATGATCCTCGACGAGCCGGTTTCAGCCCTCGATGTGTCGGTTCAGGCGCAGGTACTGAACTTGTTGGTGGACCTGCGCGAGAGTCGTGGCTTGACGTACCTATTCATTGCACACGACCTGGCAGTAGTACGGCACATCGCTCACAGAGTCGTCGTGATGTATCTCGGAAAGCTGGTGGAGGTAGCACCAGCCGAAGCGACATACGCAGAGCCGCTGCATCCATACACAGCTTCACTGCTTTCCGCCGTGCCCATCCCCGACCCACGGCGACAAAGGGAGCGAATCGTCCTGTCTGGAGATATGCCGAATCCACGACAGCCTCCTACAGGATGTGTCTTTCACCCTCGCTGCCCCCACCCGGACAAGGACGAACGCTGCCGTCACGAGTCGCCGGAATTGAGGAAGGTGAGGACCGAGCGATGGGCAGCCTGTCATTACGCTGATCACCCGGTGCACATGGTGGGAAAGGAGACAAATGGGATACGTAGCTAGCGGGCTGTTGGTGAGACAGTATTACTTTCCCTTGTCAGGCCACGGCCTGGAGCTCGTTATCGCCAATCGCACAGTTCACGGGTAGTCTGGTGCGCTCGGAGGAGATCTATGAACATGCTCGTAGCAGTCGTCTTCATATATCCTGTAATCCTGATTGCCGTCAGTCTGTGGCGTTCACGCGGCGTGCAGAGCCATGAGGACTTTGCTGTGGCAGGCCGTTCAGTGCCCGTTGCGTTATTGGTGGGTACACTGGTGTGTACGTGGATCGGTTCCGGCTCCCTTTTTGGCGGAGCCGGTTTGGCGTACAGGTCCGGAATAGCAGAACTCTGGTTTTCGTTTGGCGGCTGGGTCGGACTCATTGCCGCGTATTTCCTCGCGGGTCGCGTGCGTCAGATTGCTCAATACACGGTGCCTGACTTGCTGGAGCAGAGATACAACGCAGCGGCTCGTCTGCTGGGAACCCTGGCAATCATCTTGGCATACGTGACGATCGCGGCATATCAGTTTCGCGGTGGTGGATGGATACTCACCATCGTAACCGATGGAGCCATATCACCAAGGATGGGTGTTCTCATTACTGCGACCGCCATCGTGACCTTCACGGCTCTGGCTGGAATGGTATCAATCGTTACGGTGGACGTGTTCAACGGCATCGTCATAACTCTCGCAGTGTTGCTGGCACTACCGTACATGGTCTTTGAAATGGGTGGGATTGGTCAGGTGCTCGAGCGCCTACCGGCGGACCACACTACTGTACTCGGCGGTCACAATGCCCTTTGGGTGATTGGCGTTTCTCTTCCGACATTTCTGTTGCTCCTGGGCGAGAGTGGCATGTACCAGAAATTCTTCTCGGCCAAGAACGCAAGGGCGGCGCGGCAAGCCGTTTTGGGGATGGTGGTAGGGATCGTCGTTATCGAGACAACGCTCGCCTTGCTGGCCATCGTCGGGCGAGCCGCGTTTCCCGACCTGATGGATCAAACATCGGTGGTCGGCAGAGCGGCATCGGAAACAGTAATTCTGTACGTGGCTCGACACGGGCTCCCGATGCTCGGCGGCGTCGTGCTTCTAGCTGCCGCGATCGCCATCGTGCTGTCAACAGGCAACACTTTTCTATTGGTGCCCTCGACGAACGTCAGTCGCGACATATACGAACGTTTCATCAACCCCAACGCTTCAGACGAACAGAAGGTGAATGTTCAGCGGATATCCATCGTAGTATTCGGGGCGCTTGGCTTGGTATTACTCACACAGTTTCAGACAGTGCTTTCCATGGCACTCTATGCCTACTCACTCGTGGGCGCCAGCCTCACGCCGGCGTTGCTGGCCTGCTTCCTTTGGAAACGGGTGACACCGCAGGGCGGCGTTGCCTGTATTGCAGGTGGGTTGGGAAGCATCGTAGGTGTGAGGTTACTCAACATGCTGGGCGTGAGCTTCACAACGACATTGGGCGGAACGGAGTTTGACTTCGCCAGCAGCGATTACATCGTTATACCGGGCGTCCTTGCGTCGATCGGATTGCTGATCATCGTCAGTCTCCTCACCAAACCCTCCCCGCCCGAGCAGTGGCAACCATTCTTCGCGGAGGAAGGAACTGAGACCGGCTAATCGAACAGATCGTTCTGTTCGGTATTGCTCTCGACCGAATCTGTCTTGAGAAAGGTCTTCAGTCGGCGACGCCAGTCGGCTGCGTCGAATCGTGCTTCGGTGCTCAGCATGCGCGCCAGAACGTCAGGTAAGTCCTCCAGAGCGTCGAGCAGATCCGAGAGCATTTCCCTAGCCTCTTGAATCCTGAAATGCTCGTCACTTGCTATGGCCATGTCATGCAGGATGGCAAGCTCACTGCGTGAAGCGATTATGGGTTCGTCCACCGTAGCGGTGTAGACCTCGGTGCGGCGGCCAGGCCCACGGTCTTCCTCAATTGGAGTGAGCCCTACGATCGCATCAGAGCGCCAATACTTGCCGTATCCCAGAGACACCATGCGGTCCGGTTTGATCTCCATACTCACCTTCCCTATCTCCCCATCTTTTTCTTGAGCGCGTCGAGCCGAGCTTCGGCCTCCGCCTCCTTGGCGGCACGGTCGAGCTGAGATCTCAGCAATTCGTCCTTGACGTCCGTATCAGGTCGAACACCACCAGCAGCCTCAATTTCACGCCACGCGGACTCCACTCCGCCCGAATCAGCCGCCTTCTTCAGCTGTGATTTCATCCCGTCCAGCTCTCGTTCTGCCAGGGCCAGTTCTGCACGTTGCGCCTGAAGCTTGTCCTCCAACACACCGACTCTTTCCCCGTGTTTCACCGCGAACTGCTTCGCAACGTCAGCCGTCTCCTGATCTCCTATCTGAGCTGCCATCCGTCCTCTTCGTTGCGCGTCAGCCAGGTGCTGCCGTTCCGCCGCAAGCTGCCGCTCCGATTTGGCCACCCCCTGGCGCATGGCTTCCAACGCAGCTCGCGCTTCAATTACCGCATCTCTCATTCGAGAGACATTTTCGCGAGCGTCAGGTGGACCAGTGGCCGCATCGAGCGCGGCGTTGATGGCATCTTTGAGGCGCTCGAACATCAGCTCTTCTTCACCGTCTTTGCATAGAATGAGCCTAAGACCTGAGCCACCTTCTTCGACTTGCACTTGGGACACGCGGGCCGCTTGCTATCATGCTCCGCAATCGACACCAGGACCGTGAAGTGCTCATGACACTCTTGGCACTTGTATTCGTAACTAGGCATGCTACACACCCCCGCGAGCGTTCATCGCAACGGCAACGGTCATCAAAACGATACGCCCGCCTACCAGACCGGTCAAGCAAGCTCCGGTCCCCTCGAGCCA
>JARRLJ010000355.1:0-3488 GCA_037387025.1 Gemmatimonadales bacterium | reverse complement strand
CGTACCTCCACTTGAGCGAGATCCTGGTCGCAGCCGGTGATACGGTCGAGCAGGGCCAGGTAATCGGACGGGTTGGGATGACCGGCCGAGTGACCGGACCGCACTTGCACTGGATTGCCAAGTACGGTCGTGTCACCGTGAACCCTCTGAGCTTGTTGGACGTGGACGGAGAATCGTGGAGTAACACGACGAGCGGTCAGGGCAGCGACTGAGTAGGTAACCACACCCAACCGACATCGGATCCTCCGTCGGTCTTCACAGCATACGCGCTATACGGCTACGGGGCCGCGACAGCCTTGGATGGAGCCAACTCGAGGCTGTTGGGCCCACGGTCATCTCTCAAGATCTAGCGCTTCTTCTTAGCCTTGCGAACGCTCCGCTTAGCCTTCCTGCTGGCGCGCTTGACCACCCTCTTGGCCTTCTTGGTGGCTCTCTTCGTGGCCTTCTTCGCTTTCTTGGCTGCGCGTTTGGTGGCTTTGCCGGCCTTCTTCTTGGCACGCTTAACCGCTTTCTTCGCCCTACCCACCGCTTTCTGAGTCCGGGTGCGCTTCCGCAACACTGCCGCCATGCGTTCCTCCTAACGGGCCTGCGCCGTCTTGGTTGAGGGTCGGGGCGGCGCTTTGGTCCGCTTCGCCACCTTCCGCTTTGTCGTGGTGTGCTTTGCAGTCTTCTTCTTCGTCCTCTGTACGGTCTTCTTTGCTGCCTTCGTCGGTCGCGTTTTCTTCTTTGGCCCTCTCACAGCCTTCGTCGCTACCTTCTTCGGGCGCTTCGTCTTCTTGATAGGCGCGGCTGCCACTTTCTTTCGCCCAGCGGCGCGTTTCACAGCCTTTCCGACCCTGGTAACCGTCCGCCTCGCAGCCCTAGTTGCCTTGCGTGCCGCTCTCTTGGCCCTTTTTGCGGTCCGCTTGGCTCGTCTTCCGGCCCCCTTCGCCACCTTCCTAGCTTTCTTCGCCGTGCGCTTGGCTGTCCTTGAAGCTCCCTTTGTTGCCTGTTTCGCGGTGCGCTTTGCTTTCTTTCTGGCTCGCTTGACGGCTTTCGTGGCCTTGGCTGCCGTACTCTTGGCCGTCTTACGCGCGCGCTTGACCACCCTCTTGGTTCTACTCGAACGCCTCCGACCTGCCTGAGGCTTCGACTTCGTCTTCGTTCGCGAACCCGTGGTGCTCGGCTTCTGCGCCATCTGCCTTCTCCTCAAACACTTGTGAAGACACGGTAATCATCGAGTCGTGAATCAACTTAAGAACAGCAAGGCTGTGCGTCTAGATAGACGGCCGCCTCACTCACCGCTTGCTACTCCAACGAACTACACCGACTCTCACGAGACCATCCAGGTACCTCGCAACTACACCCCGAGCAGCCTTATCGGGACACGCATATCGCAGGACTCTCCACTCAAGGCCTTCCAGTCACCGGATTCATGAGCACACCTACGTTGGGAATCTCGACTTCCACCAGATCACCCGGCAGGAGTGGACCAACCCCGGAGGGTGTTCCCGTCAATACAACATCACTCGGTTCGAGCGTCATTATGTGAGAGATGTACGAGAGCAGCATCGGGATACTGAATGCCATGTTAGCCGCCCGTCCGTGTTGTCGCTCTACACCGTTTACTCGGCAGAAGACCTCAAGAGCATCCAACGGGGGAAGTTGATCTGGCGGGACTATGGACGGCCCGACCGGGCAAAACGTGTCAAATCCCTTGGCCCTAGTCCACTGGCCGTCCGTCTTTTGCAGGTCTCTCGCAGTGATATCGTTCACGCACGTTATGCCAAGGATGCCCCTTATTGCTTCTTCCTCACCAACCCGCCTCAACTCGGCTCCTACAACCACTCCAATCTCACCCTCGTGTTCGACCCTCGACGAAGCATCTGGAAGTACGATCTCTTCGCCGCTGGCAATCACGGCTGATGGTGGCTTCAAAAAGAGTAGCGGCTCCGGGGGTACAACGTTGCCAAGCTCCGCAGCATGTTCTATGTAGTTCCGTCCTACGCAGACGATTTTGCCTGGCCGTTTCAATTCGACTCCTGTCCGATAATAGTTCTATCTGTTCCGACCGTTATCGTGCGGCCCTCACGGCGTGGTCCACACAGAATCGGAACCAACGACGCAGAACCGGCGTTAAAGCCTGGCGGGAGCTGATCCCGATCACTTTACGCCTGTCTTACGCAGTTTAGGTTTGATGATTACGTCAATCCGAGGCCCATCCCAGTGGACGATCTCTTAGCCGTCGTGAAAGATACTGTAGCAGACATGTACACGGTGGAGCGGTCCATTGGCACGGGTGGCATGGCTACCGTGTACCTGGCGCTAGAACACCATCCCCCCCGGAATGTCGCAGTCAAAGTGCTGGACCCCAAGCTGAGCGGCCAACTCGGACGGGAGAGGTTCCTGCGAGAGGTCGAGATTGCCTCACAGCTAACGCACCCACACGTGGTCCCGATCTTCTCGGCTGGCGAGAAGGGCGGCCTCCTCTTCTACGTGATGCCATACATCAGCGGTCAATCTCTGCGTCAAAGACTGGCAAAGGAGCGGATAATACCGATTCATGACGCACTCCACATCACGCACGATGTCGCCGATGCTCTGCAATATGCGCATGACGTGGGGATCGTGCATCGGGACATCAAGCCGGAGAACATCATGTTGTCGGGTGGCCACGCCTTGGTGACCGATTTTGGCATCGCTCGTGCTTTGAGGGCGGCATACGCAGACGGCCAATCACTTACGATTGCCGGTCTTCCCATCGGCACCCCCGGTTACATGAGCCCCGAGCAGGCCTCAGGGGACGAAATCGACGCCCGCACTGACACGTACAGCCTGGCTTGCGTTCTTTACGAGATGCTGTACGGAACGCGCCCTAGTCTGGGGCAGGAGTTTCGCACACCACCTGATCGGAACGGCTACTCCGCGGCTGAAACCATCCCAGACACGATTAACGAGGTTCTGAAAACAGCGCTCGCATGGTACCCCAATGACCGCTACACCAACACAGCGGAGTTCTCGGCAGCGTTGGCAGCTACCCAAGTATCTATGCCGCCTCACACAGCTCACCGGTTCACACCAACTCCTCCGCAAGATATTCCTCACAAGTCGATTGCAGTGCTGCCATTTGCCAACATGAGTCCGGACCCGGAAAACGAATACTTCAGCGACGGGATTACAGACGACATCATCTCACAGCTCACCAAGATCACTGACCTCAAGGTCACATCTCGGACGTCAGTAATGCGGTACAAGGCAACGCGCAAGAACCTACGCGAAATCGGCAACGAATTGGGCGTGGCCCACGTCTTGGAGGGAAGTCTGCGGCGCGCTGGAAATCGCATCCGAATAGTATCTCAGTTGATCGACACGCAGAGTGATGGGCATCTGTGGTCCGAGACCTACGACCGGGATTTGACGGACATTTTTCAGATCCAGAGTGACGTAGCCGGACAGATCGCGAAGGCACTTCAGACAACCCTCACACCGACGGTCAGGGCCAGCATAAA
>JARRLJ010000354.1:0-3490 GCA_037387025.1 Gemmatimonadales bacterium | reverse complement strand
CTGATCCAGCCGCGCTGTTCCCCTAATTGATTACTAAAGAAAGAGATACGCTGTGTGACCCGGGCGGCACGGTCTGTGCGCTTTGGCTGCGCGACGGAACGGGTACAACGAGGACAAAGGGTCTCCAATGCTCGCTACTCACACGATATCCGATGCGCTTCCGGTCCAGAGGGATGGCTCGTTGGTGCGACGGCTGCTCCGGATGTTCCCGCGGGGGCACCGAGTGCGCGCGGTGATAGCCACCGACGACGAAGGGAGGGTGATCGGAACAGTGGTGGCACCTAAGGACCAGGAGGTCTTCGGTCGCGGCCGCGGCTGTGTTTTCCTGATTCGCTCGTAAGTCGCCAAGAGGGCAGGGGGCAAGGGGCAGGCCTGTCTTTCTGCCAGCCACGTTACCCGCAGTATTCAATTGCGGTCTCGACGAGTATCCGCGTCAACTTCTCTACCGACTCCAGGTCGACCCACTCCTCCTCCGAGTGTGCACCGGCACCGGCTGGACCGATGACGACCGTATCCACGCCTGAAGAAGAGAGTAGCGCCGAGTCCATCCACGGGCTCTGCCCCGCGAGGATAGGGTCGTCACCCGTCACTCTCTCGACGGCTCGCTCGAGGTGCCTGACGATCGGGGAGTCCGTCGCGACCTCAAAGGGTTGTCTCACTAGAGTAGTGCGCAACTCGGCTTTGAAGTCAGAGTCGCCAGCCGACAGATCGTCCAGGATATTCTGAACCTCGCGCACAACTTGCTGCTCTGTTTCACGGGGAATAGTGCGGCGCTCGATCGTCAGCCGGCACGAATCGGCGTAGACGCTGGCCGCGGTGCCACCTTGGAGCATCGCGGCATGAAGCGATGGGACCCCGACAAACCGGTGGGGCGGCCTTTCGGACAGCTCCTGGCGTAGCTCGTCCAGCCGCGCCAAGAAACGTCCCATCTGCATGTTGGCATCCACGCCCAATTCGGGTCGGCTGCCGTGTGCTGCCCGCCCAGTCAAGACCAATTCGAGCCAGGCAAAGCCCTTGTGCGCCACGCAGATGTCGAGTTCAGTCGGCTCGGTGACAATCGCACCGTTCACTTCATGGTGCTCGATCACCTCGACCGTCCCGATGCTCGCATGTTCCTCGTCCGCGACGGCCGCCACAAGCAGGTCCCCCGCCAGGCCGATGCCGGCGTCGGTTAAAGCCTTTGCGGCAGTCATGCACGCAGCGAGGCTTCCCTTCATATCGTAAGCGCCTCGTCCGTAGAGCCTTCCCGCCCTGATGTCGCCGGAAAAGGGATCCGTCATGCCTGCCACACCGACCGTGTCGTAGTGGGCATTCAGCATGAGCGTGCGACCGCCACCCATCCCGCGCAACCGGCCCACTATGCTTGGCCTTCCTGCCACGGCTTCGTGCCGCGCAACATCGAGATCGATCTTGACTAGCGAACGCTCCATGTAATCAGCGATTTCAACCTCGCCGGGAGCCTCAGCCTCAAGGCTGGGATTCACGGAGTTTATCCGCACGAGATCCCGCAGGGTCTCGGTCATGTATTCGGTATCTATTGGAACAGCCATCTGTCGCCTTGTGGTAACAAATTCATTCTGCATTCTGCATTCCGTAATCTGCACTTCCTGCCGCTCTTCCGCTCGTTCCACCCGCTCGCAATTATACACACGCCAAAGGCTTTTACCACGGGAGTCCAACTATGAAGGCGATCGCTTCGATTCTTGCATGCACCGCACTTGCGTTAGCAGCCGTCACGGCAGAAACAGCGGAGGCGCAAGAGACAGGTCTCAAGCTCTACATCTCGGCCGACATGGAAGGCGTCGTTGGAGCCGTGACTGGAGATCAGTTGGGGCCTGAAGGGTTCGAGTACCAGCTGACTCGCAGATTCATGACCGAAGAAGTGCTCGCAGCAATTACGGGCGCCCGTGAGGAAGGCGTGACCGAGATACTGGTGAGCGATTCTCACGGCAACGGGGAAAACCTGCTAATAGAGATGCTGCCGGACGATGTGATGATTGTACGGTCGTGGCCACGTCCCCTCATGATGATGGAGGGAATCGACTCCACCTTCGACGCGGCGATCTTTCTCGGTTATCACGCTGGTACCACCAACCTCGCCGGTGTGAGGGCACACACGATGTCGAGCGCCCGTCTGGCTGACGTTAGGCTCAACGGTGTGTCGATGTTGGAGGCGGGCATGAATGCTGCGATAGCGGGGCACTTCGGCGTACCAGTGATAATGATTTCAGGTGACGATGCGGCGGTGGAGGAGGCGCGAAGCATCATCGGCGACATCGAGGGGGCAATAGTCAAGTGGAACATCAGTTTTCACTCAGCGAAGACACTGACTCCACAGGCTGCTTACGACCTCATCGGTGAGAAGGTGAAGGCAGCCCTTCGCCGGCTCGACGATTTCGAGCCACTCGTACTACCGAAACCGATTACGTTGGATGTGCGGTTCAAGAACTACCGTCCCTCCCAAGTCCTCGCTTACCTGTCGATAGTGGAGCGCACCGACGCACACAGCATCAGGTTTGTTGGGTCGGACATGATGGAGGTGTCGAAGTTCCTGGAGTTCTTGACCAACTACAACGCCGGCTTGGAGCCTTAGGTTGAGCGGAGGGTTTCATGCCTAACGGTGAGTTGCTCAATCCGGTCGACGTCTGCGGTCACACCGATTCCCGGCCGGTCACGAGGCACCGCGACCATTCCGTCACTATCCATCGTCCACTCTGGGTCAACGATGTCGCGTTCCCAATAGCGGGCACTGGGGCTCAGATCCCCAGGGATCACGAAGTTTGGCAGAGATGCGAGGGCGACATTGTATGCGCGACCTATTCCGCTCTCCAACATGCCTCCGCACCATACGGGGATCTCGTGTTGGGCACACAAATCATGGATCGCCAGGGACTGTTGAAACCCGCCCACCCGAGCCGGTTTGATGTTCACGATCCTGCCGGCACGCATTGCGATCATGTCCTCGGCACGATCCACGTTCGTTATCGATTCGTCGAGGCAAATGGGAGTTCGCATCCTCTGCTGTAGTTGAGCGTGGCGCGCTATGTCGTCCCATGCAAGAGGTTGCTCGATCATTATGAGATCGAAATCGTCCAACCGGGCGAGATGGCCGAAATCGGAGACGCTGTACGCGTTGTTTGCGTCGACCATCAAAGGAGCTTCGGGACCCAAGGCATCGCGGACGGCGGCCACGTACTCGATGTCCGACCCTGGCTTGACCTTGAGCTTGATCTTGCGATAGCCGGAGGACAGTGCCGACCTGGCCTTCTTAACCAGGTCTCCCGGCTGTGGTTGGATGCCGATGGATATGCCGGTCGCGATGTGTGTTTGCTCGCCTCCGAGGAGGGTTGTGAGGCTCGTTGCGTCGCGCTTGGCAACCAGTCCCCAGGACCCCATCTCGACTGCTGCTTTGGCCATATTGTGGCCCCTGAAGTCGCGCGCCAAGGCACGATGCACGTCGCGGGGATCTTCGAACCGGCGTCCCAGGACT
>JARRLJ010000353.1:3569-4376 GCA_037387025.1 Gemmatimonadales bacterium | reverse complement strand
GCGACGCTCGTCGACAGTATCGGTCTGAGCTTCGAGGCTTACAGCGCCGAATCGTTGGCGCGACGGCCACTGAACAATGCAAGCATAATTGCAGCGCTGATCTACCGAAATCGGTTAAGCGATTTCGAAACGGTCTTCATGCACTATGATGGCAACATACTGGCAAGCGTGGCCGCCATAGCAGATGCAATTACTGAGAACCCTGGAGTAGATCCATATCAACTCGTGCTCGAGTTGGCGTCGGAGTAGCCCCGTAGGCGCTCGGCTTTAGCGACTCGGTCGAGGGCAATGGTGTATGCTGCGGTGCGCCAGGGCACGCCCTTGTCCTCGACAATCCTGAACACATCGCTGTATGCAACGTGCATCTTTCGCTTCAATTCTGTGGTTACCCGCTCCAATGACCAGGGGTGCTGCTGGAGGTTCTGTACCCACTCATAGTAGCTTACGACCACACCGCCGGCATTGACTAGAAAGTCCGGGAGAACTGTTATACCCCGGTCTTCGAGAAGCTTGTCGGACACCGGTGTGACAGGACTGTTCGCTGCCTCCACTACCACGCGGCAATCAATCGTAGTGGCGTTCTTTTCCCGCGTTATCACGCTGCCCAACGCTGCTGGCACTAACCAGTCACAAGGGATCTTCCAGATCTCGTCGTTGGATATGACGTCGCCGTCGCCTGGGAATTCCGGCACGGGTCGACGTTTCAGATATGAATGCGTGAACAAAGCTGGAATATCTAGCCCTTGGTCGTTGTGCAACCCACCGTCGACGTCGGATACTGCCTTGATCTGGCCCGCCTGCTGCACG
>JARRLJ010000353.1:0-3501 GCA_037387025.1 Gemmatimonadales bacterium | reverse complement strand
GCCAGATGCGCACCCACGTTTCCGAATCCTTGAATGACAACTGACCCACCCTGGAGGGGGAGGTCGAAATTATTTGAGTAATCCTGCATTATGTACATGACGCCGCGACCTGTAGCCTCTTCGCGGCCGAGCGATCCACCAAGAGACACGGGTTTCCCGGTCACGCTCGCTGGCGAATACCCTCTACGTTTGGAGTACTCGTCGAACATCCACGCCATGACCTGTGCGTTCGTACCCATGTCGGGTGCGGGCACGTCACGGTATGGTCCCAAGACGATGGCTATGCGGTTCGTGAAGACTCGTGTTACCGCCTCCAGCTCACGTAGAGAGAGCTTACGTGGATCAATCTGCACGCCGCCTTTTGCCCCGCCGAACGGTACGTCGAGCAGAGCGGTCTTCCATGTCATGGTTGTTGCCAGGCCGAGTACCTCCAGCTCGTCCGCCTCAGGGTGGTAGCGCACCCCACCCTTGCAGGGTCCACGCGCGCCATTGTGCTGAACTCGATATCCCTCGAACACTTGGAACGACCCGTCGTCCATGCGGACAGGTACCTCAACGGTGACCGAGCGGAACGGGCGCACGAGCAGCTGCCGCATGTACTCCTCGAGACCTAGGAGGTCTGACGCGAAGTCGAATTGGCTGCGCACAATGGCCCGTGTGGACATCGTGGTTCTTGCTAGCACTGTTGAAGTCATGACGGATAGTCTCCGATCGAGGAATGGAAAAGGATGGTAGCACGCGTACCGTGGTGGCAAGTCGTCGCTTATCTTCCGTCTATGTCAAGCCGCCCTTTTCTGACACTTCATCAAGATGAACACACATGGCTGATCTGAACATGTTCGTGCGCGAAAGCGAATCGCGCGTGCTAGAGGAGCTACAGGATCTACTCAGGATTCCCAGCGTGTCCACTGATCCGGACCACGACCAGGATTGTCGCCGTACGGGAGAATGGGTAGCGGATCACCTCAGGGACCTCGGTTGTCCCAAGGTGGAGTTGATGGCGAGTGAGACACATCCGGTGGTGGTTGCTGATGGGCCCAACATTCCGGGTCAACCAACCGTTCTGGTTTACGGGCACTACGATGTGCAGCCACCAGACCCGCTCGATCTCTGGGAATCACCCCCGTTTGAGCCTACCATCCGCGATGGCAACTTGTACGCACGAGGCGCGACGGATGATAAGGGACAAGTCTTCTCCATCGTCAAGGCGTTCGAGGGAGTGAGCAGCGACGGACCGCCGCCGGTCAACGTGCGGTTCCTGATCGAAGGACAGGAAGAAACGGGCAGTGGTGTACTGTTCGAGCTCCTCGATCGCGAGCCGGATCTGGTTGACGTAGACGCAGTGTTGGTCGCCGACACTCCTTACTACGCGCCGGGATGGCCAGCCCTCGAGGCCGGCTTGCGCGGCCTGTGTTACGCGGAGATCACGGTCAGAACCCTGAAGAACGACCTCCACTCGGGCTTGTACGGTGGAGTCGCTCCCAACGCGCATGAGACTCTCGTACATATGCTTGCGCAGCTGAAGTCACCGAGTGGGCGTATAAAGATCCCGGGACTGTATGAGGCCGTAGACAGGCCGTCCAAACAGGAGCGAGATGCGTGGGGCAAGCTTCCCTTCAAGCCACGGAGTTTCATGCGCGACGAGGTGGGGGCCCGGGCCCTTACCGGACTCACGCGCTATTCCGTGTTCGAACGCCTGTGGGCATTGCCGACCCTGGAAATTCATGGAATATCAGGAGGGTTCACCGGCGCAGGAGCCAAGACAGTGATACCGGCCGTGGCCAGCGCCAAAGTCAGTCTGAGGTTGGTGCCAAACCAGCGCGCTAGGACTGTGGAACGACAGTTCGCGCGTGCAGTCAAGGATGTTGCTCCCAAGCACGCCGACGTGTCGATTGATTTCGTCAACGGGGCTAACCCGGTGCTAGTGGATGTAACCGGGCCGTATGTCAAGTTGTTGGATCAAGCCTTTCGTGAGGTTGAGGGGCGTGGCACGGTGCCGATTCGCTCGGGAGGGTCTATTCCGATTGTGCCGGCATTAGGTAGGAGCGGCGCTCCGGTCATTCTGAGCGGTGTCGGTCTTCCCGACGATGGCCTCCACGCACCAAACGAGAAGATAGCAGTCGATCAGTTCTTCAAGGGAATAAAGGTGTTTGGGAGATTCCTGGAGCTGGTCAAGAAGTAGGACGACCGGGCCGGAGAAGGGGGAGGAGAGCCGATTACGGTCGTCTTCTCCCGCTTCTCCTAGTTTAGGCCACTCCCAAGCTGGCTGGCTCGATCATCTGCGGTCGCATCCCGAATACTTCAGCGAATCCCAAAACCACAAGGTTGAGCGTCATACCCCAAAGGTCTCGGGGTGACCTTTCGACCATCTCTTTTTGGATGCTGGTCATTTCTACGCCGGCTATGCCACACGGCACGATCGTTTCGAAGTAGGACAGGTCGGTTGTCACGTTGAGCGCGAACCCGTGCCAGCTGACCCATTGCTTAACGTGAATGCCGATGCTAGCGATCTTTCGGTTTTCGATCCAGACTCCCGTATATCGCTCCTTCCGCTGTCCCTCGATGCCAAGACCTGCCAGCGCATGAATCAGTGTCTCCTCTATCTGACGTAGAAACCAGTGAAGATCTTGACGGTGCTCTCTCAGGTCGAATATAGGATAACCCACTAGCTGGCCCGGCCCGTGAAACGTAACGTCGCCTCCTCGTTCGATATCGAACACCTCTATCCCACGCGCTGTGAGAACGTGGCGTGGCGTTGAGAGATTCTGAGCTTGGAAGCTGCGGCCGAGCGTTACGACTGGAGGATGCTCGACCAACAACAGAATGTCGCGATCGACATCTCCCGCAATTCGTTTTGCCGCTAGTCCGCGCTGTAGCTGGAGGGCTGCACCATAGGCCATGCGATCGAGGCCGATCACGGCAAGTTCGGCGCTCATGTTGATGACGATCGAAGTGCCACGGCTCGCATGTACAACGTGGCGGCTAGCGTGATCAGCAGGTAGACGGTAAGTCCGATGCGTCCGGTGAGCAGGTCGACCGGCATCGCTATCCCTGCGAGCAAAGCCGTACCGAACACCGAGAGTGCCCCAACCACTCCACGCCGCCACATGTCGTTAAGCGGTCTCGTGAGTGCCCAACCTGTCAGTACCGCTATGGCAATCCCGAGAATCAAAGTCACCCAGATCATCGCAAAGCCGGCGTTGACGGTCCGATCGACACCACGAGAGGTTTGCATCGTGCGCAGCATGATCATGCCTGCTGTGATCACTGCCGCGCCACTCGTTGATCCGGCCCCGATGCTCGCTAGAGCGAGACCGACAGGATCCTTCGTTGGCGGCACTTCGTCAGGCGTTTATCACGCGACCCAGCGAGTCGAGTGCAGCCTCTGCCACGGCTTCCGACAGCGTTGGATGAGCGTGAATCGCGAGATCCACCTCCTCAACAGTGTACTCGCTTTCTCTTGCGACAACCAGCTCATGGATCAATTCACTGGCGTGTGAA
>JARRLJ010000352.1:0-3508 GCA_037387025.1 Gemmatimonadales bacterium | reverse complement strand
CCGGCGCGACGCATCGCCGCTGCTGAGACCCTCTTGATGGCGCGTAGCACCTGCCTACGCGTGACCCCGTTAGGAATGCGGACCAAAGCGCGGACACGGGTGGGAGTCACCGATACGGCGGCGACGGTCCAGCCGGACAAGGCTTTTGCTGAGTTAATTTCCCGCTCGCAGAAACGGGCGGTTGCTGGTATTTTCAACAACTCGCGCCGGCTGTACATGGTGCACACGACGTGGCACCACTTCTGAGTCGCCGGCGGACCCGTGTCTGGGTTCATGATGCAAACGTTGCAGATTCTTAGCTTCGTGCATGTACCCGAAACCATGCGTGTAGTGGCACAATTCTTCGCATGCTTAGATATGGAGCTTTGAGGAGATCTGCATGTCGCGGGTAGAAGTGGTAATGCCTCAGATGGGGGAATCAGTCGCTGAAGGGACGGTATCCCGGTGGCTCAAGCAGGTAGGGGAAGAGGTCAAGCGAGACGAGGCAATTCTCGAGATCTCGACAGATAAGGTTGATGCCGAGATTCCGTCGCCGTCGGCAGGCAGGCTGGTGGAGATCAAGGTCGAAGAGGGCCAGACAGTGGAGGTACAAACGGTGCTCGCTGTGCTCGAGACCGACACCAGCGCAGCACAGAGCGCTGCAGCGGAGCCCACGACACCGGAACCCGCGCCGCAGCCAAAGACCACGCCGGCTGAGCCACCGGTTGATCCTTCTGAGGTAAAGGCTGAGCCAGTGACTCCGCCGCCAGCAGCCACCTCACCTGCAGGCCGCGCAGCCGGTGCGGAGACTGCCGAGGAGCGGTTGCGGCGCAAGTCTACCCCATTGGTGCGGCGAATTGCGGCCGAGCACGAAATTGACTTGGGCCGAGTGGAAGGCACGGGACACGCCGGTCGCGTGACCAAGAGGGATATCCTCGGTTTCATTGAGACCAAAGGTATGGGAGTTCAGCCGACCGCAGCGCCGCCTTCAGCAGTGGTAACTGGAGGCGTCGTCCATCCGCTCGCAGAGGCATGGCCCGGTGATCGTGTGGAACCGATGAGCCGGATACGCAAGCTCACGGCCGATCACATGGTGATTTCGCGGCGCATCTCCGCGCACGTAACTAGCTTCTATGAAGTCGATTTCACGCAGATTGCTGGCATCCGAGCTGCACACAAGAGTGCTTACGAGGAGAGAGGTGCTCGCCTCACCTTCCTCGGGTTCGTGGTAAAGGTGATTGCAGACAACCTGAGAAAGCACCCGATCCTCAACGCTTCGGTCAGAGGTGACACCGTGATAAACCGGCAGGCAGTTAACATTGGTATTGCCGTGGCACTCGACTGGGGTCTGATTGTGCCGGTACTCAAGAATGCCGATGAGCTTTCTCTCATTGGAATAGCCAGGCAGATGTCGGATCTGGGCGACCGGGCCCGCACCAAGCGGCTCAGCCCAGACGAGGTCCAACACGGGACTTTCACGATCACCAATCCAGGTGTCTTCGGTTCCTACATTGGTGCTCCGATCATCAACCAGCCCCAGGTGGCCATTCTGGGCGTGGGGGCGATCGAGAAACGGCCCAAGGTCATAACCCTTGATGACGGTCAGGACGTGATCGCAATCCGGACTATGGGTATGCTGTCGTTGTCATATGACCACAGAGTGGTCGACGGAGCGGATGCGGACCAGTTCATGGCCGACGTCAAGCGAGACCTGGAGGGGTTTCCGGAGGGGGCAGTCTGATCATGGTGCGTCGCACTGTTGACATAGATGGTGACCGCTGGCTTGTATACCCGACAGGTCGGGTAACCTGCTACGATCGCGATGAGTTTGGTTTGGTGTTCGAGAAAGGTACAGGCGGCGATCGCGTCCGCAGATATACTCGTTACTCACCGCTTGGTGCGCAACGGCGCGACGCGGCCTTGGCCGAGCTTTCCGAGAAGAAGTTGGCGGAACTGTTCCGGAGTTCACAGATACCAGGGACCAGTCCCGAGGCCGGCTACCGGCGACGCGGCGAGTAGTGGAGCCGCACGTCGATCTACACGTTCATTCAAACGCTTCAGATGGTGAATGCTCCCCAACTGACGTGGTTGGCAGAGCCGCGGGAGCGTGCGTTGCGGCAATCGCGCTAACGGATCACGATACCCTGGATGGAGTGAACGAGGCTCTCGCGGCCGGTCAGCGGTTGGGCATAAGGGTGGTAACGGGGTGCGAGTTCAGCGTGCGGGCGCGGTGGGGTGAGATGCACCTGCTCGGGTATTTTCTGCCACACGCTGACGCCGATCTCCAGCAGTTTTTGGCCGGGCAGCGGACTATGCGGGAGAATCGGGCATTGGAGATCGTTGCCCGGCTGAACCGAGCCGGCGTGACGATCGATGAGTCTGAGGTTCTCGCAGAGGCAGCGGGTGGCGCAGTGGGACGTCCCCATGTTGCGAGGGTCTTGATCAGGGTGGGAGCGGTTGCCGACGTCAACGAAGCGTTCGATCGGTATCTCCGGCCGAGACGGCCCGGATTCGTTCCCAAACGGTTGCCACCAATTGCGGAGGTACCAGAACTCGTGCGCCGTGTGAGCGGTGTTACGTCTGCGGCACATCTCGCCGCACGAGCCAGTCGCGCGGTTGTGCAAGAACTTCGGTCCGCCGGCGTGGATGGGGTCGAGGTGCTGCATCCTGCGCATGATGATGCAACCGCCGCCCGGTTGGATTCATTCGCCGCTGCTCTTGCTATGCTCCCCACGGGCGGGTCCGACTGGCACGGCGACGACACATTTGGACCAGATCGTGCTCAGATGGGTTCATTGAACGTGCCCGCCGCTTGGCTGGACTCAATCGAAACGCTGCATCTGGAGCGGAAGGCCGCCGCCCAGGCTTCCATCTGATTACCTTACCGCGTTATCGATTCCGCTTCCGGGTCTGGTAGCTCGGAGGGGAAGGGAATTTCGATGCCCCAACCCGATTTCACCTGCGATGTCATCATTGTCGGCGCCGGACCGGCCGGCCTCTGCGCGGGTCTCTATGCAGGCCGTGGCCTGCTCAACGCCGTGATAATAGAGCGTGGTCTTCCCGGCGGTGAGCTGCTGAATACCGACATGATTGAAGACTACATCGGCTTCCCCAGCATTTTAGGGCGTGACCTCGCGCAGAAAATGGCGGATCATGCCACGCAATTCGGTGCGGAGATAGTAACCGACACAGTGCGGACGATTGAAAAGGGGGCGGAGGGCGAATTCGATGTTGCCACAGAGCAAGGTAAGGTCTATCGGGCGCCGGCGGTGATCCTGACCGCCGGGGGTACCCCCGTGAAGTTGGGCGTACCGGGTGAAGCCGAGTATGCTGGCAAGGGAGTTTCCTACTGTGCCGTTTGTGATGGCGCCTTCTTCAGAGGCGAAACGATTGCAGTGGTGGGCGGCGGGGACGCGGCTGTGGAGGAGGCTGATTATCTGACGCGCTATGCCGAAAAGGTCTACTTGATACATCGGCGAGATGAGTTGCGGGCGTCACAAATATTGCAACAGCGTGCGTTTGACAATCC